>JAYTKX010000098.1:0-27416 GCA_043729865.1 Methanobacteriota archaeon | reverse complement strand
TTTAGCTCCTCGTCTATATCGAGGGCTTTCTGATAGAACTCCAGAGCCATCTCAGGCTTGCCCCAATCCTGATACACGAGTCCGATGTTGTTGAGCCTTATTGCTTTGCCTCTTATGTCCTTTAGCTCCTCATCAATATCGAGGGCTTTCTGATAGTACTCCAGCGCCTTCTCAGGCTTGCTCCACTGCTGGTACACGAATCCGATGTTATTGACCCTTGTTGCTTTGCCTCTTATGTCCTTTAGCTCCTCGTCTATATCGAGGGCTTTCTGATAGAACTCCAGAGCCATCTCAGGCTTGCCCCAATCCTGATACACAAGTCCGATATTGTTGAGCCTTGTTGCCTTGCCCCTTATGTCTTTTAGCTCCTCATCTATATCGAGGGCTTTCTGATAGTACTCCAGCGCCGTCTCAGGTTTGCCCCACTGCTGGTACACTAGTCCGATGTTGTTGAGCATGGCTGCTTTGCCCCTTATGTCCTTTGGCTCCTCGTCTATATCGAGGGCTTTCTGATAGTACTCCAGCGCTTTCTCAGGCTTGCCCCAATCCTGATACACGAGTCCAATGTTGTTGAGGTCGATTGCTTTGCTCCTCATGTCCCTGAACTCCTCATCCAGACCAAGCGCCTCTGAGAAATATTTAAACGCATCATCCTGCTTGCCGAGATAATACGCCTCTTTGCCAAGGGCACGAAGAATGCCCGCATCTTTCACAATCTTTCCTGTGGATTTTTCATACTGTTCTACCTTTTCGCGGGCAGCATTCATCAACTTGAGTTTGTCTCCGCTGAGTTCAAATGCCGTATCCTTGATCAATGCGCCTGTGACCTCAGGCACATTTTTGGCGATACATTCACGGATCTGTTTCAAGACACTTTCGTTGGCAAGCTCATTCGGGTTCAACTTCTGTATATTGAAAATGCAATTTTGAAATGTTACCGGCTTCTTGCACCAGTTAAGGTATGCAAGAGTTATTGCTATGATCCCTATTATGGTCCCACTATCTGAAAAAATAGCGTCGAATCTACTACCTTCCCGAATATCTGGATATCCACCATCGGAACAAAACATTATTCAAAGAGTAATAAAACTATCTATACACAGCATCATAAATAATTGCTTATGCAATAAATTAAAAATAGAACCGCAGATAATTACAATGTGTAATTATTTAATGTCCACCATATTTTATTAATACGAAGCATTTAATCTGCGTTTATCTGCGGTTCTTTTTCTTCAGACCCCATAGTAATCAATAACGATTACCCCCTCAAATCCCCGCAGATTAACGTTTTGCAATACAAACGCTTGATAAATAAAAAAGGCAATAAAGAATCCTTGGTGTTCCAAATTTCCAATGAAATAAGTTTGTCTGGTTTTTTGAAATTTTTTAAGCCGCAGATGAACGCAGATAAACGCAGATTTGTTGCACCGGATTCATTCTTCGAGGGTTATAATTTTATCTATGTTATGTGGAGAACTATGATTTCATTCAGGATATCTTATCAGCTCATAGAGCAGCCTCATCGCTTCCTTCTCCCGCGCTCCACCGCATTTCTGGACTATGGTATTGCAGTACTCTATCTGCCTGAGATATTCCTCCTCCTTAATGCCCATGTATCTCGTGGCATGTATTGCAGCCTCTATTACCGCATTGAAACCGCGATTCACCGGTTTGATGACCCTTCGATTTATTTTTCCTCTTACAGGGGACAGTTCCACGACAGAAATAGTTTCACCTTTCCTGCATGTACATTCGAAAATAACCCATCCGAGTGCGTGTTTGAGAACTGGAGAACCATCGATGAACTTAAATCTTTCATGTTCGACATCGGACAGCGCCGACTTCACCAACAGCGCCGGGTCATCCACTATATTTGCCGCAGCTTTTGGATTTGCAAGTATGTTCGTAAGTGTGTTGGAGTTGAACATCCTGACAAAGAGCTTTCCGCCCTCACTGTGAAGACCCATAGGCGCAGCATTTGGGATGCCATCTGAAGAAAGCGTGGTAAGGATAACCTCTGATATCCCTTCTTGAAATCCGAATTCTTCAATGTCTATCAGAATCTCATCCCCTCGAAAAGCGATACGAACAGCCCCGATATTATCAAGTCAGCTGTCGAACCCGGATTGACACCTTCTCTTAATAATTCTTCATCAAAGGAATGGAGATCATTTCTGATATCCTCCATACCGCCCTTTTTCATGATATTTTTCGCCCTCATTGAAACATCTTCCGCCTTACTGATATCGAATTTTGTCATTATGAATGTGTCATTATTCCTGGATAAGATCTCCATGAACGTGAGAACCACTGCATCATTTATACCATGTCTTTTGATCTTGCTCCGGATCGATGCGGCGCATTCAAAAGTCTTCTTGAACCCGTTCGTCCATTCCTCTGCTATCAGGTCATAGCCTGCTGATATCTCCATCATGTTGTAGAGCGTCAATCCCTGCGCCTTTATTTTTTCAATCGATCCAGCATCTGCAAGGTCAAGGTCATTCACTGGTTTGACTTTTACTCCTGCTTCAGAGAATGCCCTGTAGAACTCCACAGCATCATCCAACGTTGTCCCCTTTACAACGTTCTGAACCTGCGCTTTCAGGCATGTGCTGTTGCTGCATCTTCCCGCTGCCATCACAAGCGGGATGAGCAGGATAAATGCCCCGAAATGAGTGTTGCCCCCCCTCTGCCATTTACCGCTTTCTGCAACGGCTTCGCGGATCAATGAGCCTGTTCCCGATCCAGACCCCGAAGCTTTCTCTAATATGGGGTACACGCCCACGGCGCTTGCAAGGAAATGCTCGAACCTGGTGTTGGCGTAATTGTGGTCCCTGTCAATGTTGCCCGGTTTAGGCGTGGCAGAGACTTCAAGCACCATGGCAAGCTGTGCGCATCTGGCGATGTGGGATGAGGTCATTAAGTGTGATATTATTTTTAAATAAGATAAATTCAACTGAAAAAAACATCCTCATGAGCAAATCTATAAATCCATCCCTATCCAAGATTGCGCCGATGGACAGAATCGCCAGCCGCGTTAACCAGTTCTACGAGAGATACCCTTACCCCTCGCTCCCTATCCGCACCGAGCGCGACCTTGTGCAGAAGCTCCACGCCAATGTCATGGGAAAGATCCTTGGCACGGCAGGATTGACGACAGGGGAGCTTGCGGGAAAAGATATCCTGGACGCAGGCTGCGGCACAGGGGAAAAAGCAGCTTATTTCTCCTATCACGGCGCGCGGGTTACGGCATTTGACCTCTGTTCAGCATCGCTATCAAAAGCAAGGGAACTTGCAAAGAAGTTTAACCAGGAGATAGAGTTCAGCCTGTGCGATATGGCAGAGTTCATGACCGGGAAACGGTTTGATCACGTATTCTGTCTCGGCGCGCTGCACCACACAATAAACCCTTATGACAATTTCCTGGCGCTTTCAAAATTATGCAAACCCGGAGGGACTATTACCGTGGGGCTTTATAACCGCTACGGGCGGCTGGGGCACAGGGCTGTGAGGACGTGGATAGGGATGAGGGCTGGTGAGGATTTTGAGAAGAGGATGGATTATGTGGAGAGGGCGATATATGGAAGAAAGATGAGGAGTGTGCATGAGGTGGCTTATGTTGCAGATAAATATGTCCATCCTCACGAGAGCTATCATACGGTCGAAGAGGTACTGGAGTGGTTCGAGAAGAATGATTTTTCTTTTATAGGGGCGCATCCGCGTACTGATGCGGGTGTGAATGGTGTGAAGACTTTTTTTACGCAGTTGAAGTGGATGGTGAAAGGGAATGGGTTTTTTGTTATGTCTGGGAGGAAGAACTAATATGGAATAGTTCCAGCAACAAGCCCATTCTCATCAAACCTGTTATATCCTGTATTCGGTTTTCATAGGCTTATCCCTGCAATGACCTGTTTTATCCTTAAGCCATTTCTGGTTCACTTGCATCCTACCATCATTCCATAATAATCTATGTGGTTTTATATTTTTATATAGAGATTGTCGGAAAAGTACATAACTTTTACTGAATTCAATTAAAGTCATCTCAATTAGTAATTCTGGTTGGGTCAAACTGCACATAATGCTCCCTCGATCCTCATCCCTTCCCCCGGCACAAGCCCGCAGCACATCCCATAATAATTAACCTCAAACCCGTTCTCCCTGGCAAACCTCACAGTACCAACCGTCGGCGCCGCTATCCCGCTCACCCCGCACTTCATGGCGATCATCTCGATCTCTTCCCTGTCCTTCCCGCTTGAATGAGCGCAGCCCAGAACCACAGGGGTATCCGGGAACATCTCCACGGCTCTTGTTATCACCTTTTCAAAATCAGATGGTCTGGGCTTGATGTTAGCCATGGGCGTTCCTGCCACAGGCATAAGACCGGTTATTATTACTGTGACCGGACTTACCTCGCGGATCATCTCAAGCGCGCGCAATTCCCCTCTCAATTCCCCGAAATGCAGCCCAACGCATACGTGGGGGAACACCATAAGACCGGAATCCTCAATGGCGCGCAGGCTCTCCATATATTCCCTTTCAGAAACCGAAAGACCATAGACCTCTTTTGCAGTTCCCATATCCCCTATCACATCAAAACCTATCCCGTCAAGCCCCGACCCCCTCAGCGCGGAAGCTTCCTCACGAGATATAAAACCAGTATGCGCGATCAGCAGCATCCCTGTTCTATCCTTGATGGTTTTTATAGCGGGGACAATATCGCTTATTGGCACCCGCCCGCGCTCATCGCAGCCGCCTGTCAGAAGTATGCCTTTGGCTCCCTTTTCATGCAGGGATAATGCTTTTCTCACCAGTTCTTCGCAGGTCGTGGCGTGGACAAGCGATTCCAGCAATTTACCCCTGCAATGCTGGCACATAAGAGAACACTCGTTTCCCGTAATGGAAATTGATGGGAAGTGATCTGAAGTAATAAAAAAATTGATCTTCTTTTGGACAGGCATATCAGACCATATTACGCACTGGAAGATAAAAAATGCTATTCCATGTCAATGCTCTGATAATCGCATCATCATCCTCTGCGCCTCTTTGCCTGGTATGAAAAAGGAAAGACCAAACAACGAACTGGTACGAACTGATACGAACTCACGCTATCGGAGTTCGTACGAGTTCGTATGGAGTTCGTTGTTAATTCCAATCTGTTGCTCATTGCCATCTATGAACCGCCTTCATAGCCGACTCTGTGGCTGATTTTTTCAAGCATCAAGCTATAACTATAAAACATAATCCTGCCATCCAGACATTCCAATGCAAGACACACCAGAACAAACCGATCCGGGATACAAATGGCGCGCCATGTTCGTTGTATCTGTCGGCGTGTTCATGGCGACGCTTGACGGAAGTATCGTGAATATCGCCCTGCCAACGCTCACCAGATACTTCAACACGGATATAAACACTATCGTGTGGGTGATCCTTTCATATATGCTGACCATCACCGCCCTTCTGCTTACGCTGGGCAGGCTTTCAGACATGTACGGCAAAAAACCAGTCTTTGCCGCAGGTCTTGCCATATTCACGATCGGCTCAGCCCTGTGCAGCTTCTCGGCTTCCGAGATACAGCTTATCGCTTTCAGGATGGTGCAGGGGGTTGGCGCAGCTATGATAATGGCGAATGGTCCTGCGATCATCACGAACGCTTTTCCGCATACTGAGCGGGGGAAGGCGCTCGGTCTTATTGGCGCCGTGGTCAGCGTCGGCTCCATGGTCGGACCTGCTCTGGGCGGGTTCCTTATTGACTGGGCAGGATGGCAGAGCATTTTTTATATCAATATCCCTGTGGGCATTTTCGGGACTGCGTATGCATTGAAGACGTTGAGGAAAGATGAACTGCATAAAGGACAGATATTCGATGTCTACGGCGCACTCTTCATGTTCATCAGCGTGACCTCGTTGATGCTGGGGATTACAGAGGGGCAGGAACTGGGCTGGGGCTCGTTCATAATAATCGCTCTATTTATCACGTTCGCGGTATTTCTTCTTCTGTTCTTACGGGTTGAAGCTTCGGCAAGCCAGCCCATGGTTGACCTCTCCCTGTTCAGGAACAGGTTATATTCAGCCTCCAATTTGAGCAGTTTCTTAAGTTTTGTACCGATGTTCTCGGTGATCCTTCTCACGCCGTTCTATATGGTCGAGATACTGGGCTACAGTACAAAGGAAGTAGGGATGGCGCTGATATCAGTGCCTGTTGCCATGGCGCTGGTATCTCCGCTCTCAGGCTGGATATATGATAGAACAAGATCTTCCCTGCCAGGCAGCCTTGGTATTGCGCTTAGCTGTGTTGCTCTTTACCTTATGGCAAACCTGGGTGTGGATTCGGGTTTCTGGGATATCGTGTTGCTGCTTTCGATGATCGGCATCGGAATGGGGATGTTCCAGTCCCCGAATAACACCATAATCATGGGTTCGGTGCCCAAAAACAGGCTCGGGATAGCTTCCGGTCTGCTAGCAATGGTGCGCACACTAGGTATGGTGACAGGTACTGCGGTATCAGGAGCGGTATTCAACAGTATCCTCAATTCCCGGCAGGCAGCCGGGGCGACATATGAATCCGCCTTCCTGGCAGGGTTCCATTATGCTTTCCTTGTATCTGCGGTAATATGCGCTGCGGGTGTTTTGACTTCGCTTGTGCGGGTTGAGATGAAGGTTAAATAATATAAGTTCCCTAATAGGACTTGATGCTCAAGGAAGAAATCTGGATTGAGAAATACCGCCCGAAAAAACTTGATGCGATAGTTGGACAGGAGGAAGTAATAAAACGCCTGAAATCCTATGTCAAGTCGCGAAACCTCCCCCATCTTCTTTTCTCAGGACCCCCTGGCGTGGGGAAAACAGCAGCCGCCCTGTGCGTTGCCCGTGAACTCTTCGGCGAGTCATGGACGAACAACTTCACTGAACTCAACGCAAGCGACGAGCGCGGCATCGATGTGGTAAGGCACAAGATAAAGAACTTTGCAAGGACTGCGCCCCTTGGGGAAGCCGAGTTCAAGATAATATTCCTCGATGAGGCTGACGCGCTCACTTCAGACGCGCAGTCGGCGCTGCGAAGGACTATGGAAAAATACACAAGCTCCTGCCGGTTTATTCTCTCATGCAATTATTCTTCAAAGATAATCGAGCCCATCCAGTCCCGGTGCGCTGTCTACAGGTTCAAACCTATATCCAGTGCAGCAGTGGAGGAGAGAATAAAACACATCGCGAAAGAGGAAGGTGTTACACTGGCTGACGACGGTCTTGAAGCCATACGATACGTAGCAGCAGGCGACATGAGGCGTGCCATCAATGCCCTCCAGGCTGCTGCGATGCTTGATAAGAACGTGAATATGGACGCTATCTACAAGACCACTGCTACTGCAAAGCCTGAGGAAGTTGTGGAATTGATAAAACTCGCTCTTGCAGGGGATTTCATGAAGGCGAAAGCCAAACTGGATTATCTTTTGATAGAGCAGGGGCTTTCAGGTGAGGACATTATCGGACAGATATACCGCGCCATGCTCGATATGACCATCCCGGACGGGCTGAAGGTTGACCTTGTTGACCGCATCGGTGAGGTCGATTTCAGGATGGCAGAAGGCGCTAACGAACGCATCCAGCTTGAGGCTCTTATCGCTCATTTCATACTGTGCGGAGCCAGTAAGAAATGACGCTTGAATCAACTCTGCTTGGCATTTTCAGTTTTATTCCGAGTAAAGAACTTATTGTTGTTCTTATCGCTGCGTTGCCTGTGGCAGAACTCCGTCTTTCCATCCCTGTTGCCATAATGAAGGAACCATACGGATTTGGACTTGACCCGTTTACGGCTTTCTACCTCTCGGTCATCGGTAATATGATACCCGTAATACCATTACTGCTGTTCCTTGAACCAGTTTCGAATTTTCTCAGGAGATGGAGGATAGGGGATATTTTTTTCACATGGCTTTTTGAACGAACGCATCGCAAACACAATGACAATTTCGAAAAATACGGGTCTATCGGGCTTGCAATTTTTGTGGGCATACCGCTTCCCGCTACAGGCGCATGGACTGGCTGCGCTGCTGCTTTTATCTTCGGGTTCAAATTCAAGAACGCTTTTCTGGCAATACTTGCAGGGGTCATCATCGCCGGAGCCGTGGTAACGACGCTCACGGTCATGGGTATAAAAATATTTATATGATATTAACCATTGAAGATTATATATAATTATATTTTTATGAATAGCCTTCAAAACGTTTATCCTTTCATAATGACATATATATAGTGAATCAAGAAAAAGTACTGAATTTAGAAATTACAGATTATTAAGTGAGTGATAACTTCCATGGGCAAAAGAACTCGTATTGTTAATGAGCCTTCCGATTTAGTTCCCTTACTGCGCGCGTTCGGGTCGGATAGCCATAAAAAAGTTTTTGATTGTTTGCAGAAAGACTGGAAAACCGAAGAGGAAATAGAGAAAGAGGTTGGATTTGCAGCAAATGAAAGTCTTGACCTGCTGAAAAAAAGCGGTCTGGTGGAAAGCAAATGGCGAATGCCTGAAGCTGGCAAAAAACCTGAGAAAGAGTACCATTCCTCTTATTCAAGGGTACATCTTAATTTCCAGTGTTCTGTCGAGGATATAAGCGACCTGATAATGATCACTTTCAAGAGCGACAGCGAGATCAAAACCTATGTTGATATGATCGAGAAAGAAGTGGTCGACGGCAACCAGTCAATGAACGGTCTCCAGCGCGTAGTGGACAAAAGCATCATGTTCATCCGCGGCGTGGCGCGGAGGTCGTCGATCCTTGCTGTGAAGGGGCAGAGGATCGAGCTTGCCGGGGAAACCGAATGAAAAACTTTAAGAAAGTTTTATCAAAAGAAGGGTATGCTTTGCATACCCTATACGTCATAAAGGGGCGTAACCCTTTATGATACTGCGGAGCAAGAAAGAAAGCACTAAATTCCAGATCCTCGTTGAAATTGCCTCACACCAGCCCGACGTGAGGCAAAAAGAGATCGCTGATAAGATAGGTATCACTCCGCAGGCTGTTTCTGAGTACATAAAGGAGCTCGTCCTGGAAGGGCTGTTATTTTCCGACGGACGCGTTCGCTACCGGGTCACAAAAAAGGGAGTGGAATGGGTACTTGAACGGGCGCTTGAGCTCAAAAAGTACGCGCGATATGTGATGGAGGATATTGTTAGCCATGTTTCTGTCGCAACTGCCATCGCAAATGAAAATTTTGAGAAAGGACAGACTGTTTCACTCACAATGGATAACGGTCTGCTGTATGCAGGCGCAGGCAGTGGCGATGTCACAGGCGTTACTATTTCTGATATAAAAAAGGGAGAAGATGTCGGAGTGACTGACCTTAAAGGGATGATCCACCTGCCAGAAGTCAAGATCACTATCTGCAAAGTGCCGCGGGTCGAACGGGGCGGATCAAGGAGCGTGGATTTGCAGGCGCTGAAAAAACATTCAAAAGATAAAACATATATTGCAGCGGTTGGGGTTGAAGCACTGATAGCCCTGCGGAAGATCAATATCAAACCCGATATTCTTTTCGGGGCTAAAGAATCGGTCGTGGAGGCTGCGTTCCATGGACTTTCATCACTTGTGGTGTCTGTGGATGAAGAGGTGCCATCGCTTCTCAACAAGCTCGAGGCTCAAGGTTTGAGTTATGAGGTAATAGATCTTGGCAAATAGAACCACCGGGAATTTACCCTGATAATTCATCCAATGATTTCCGCGCCCTTGCCTATAGTGGTTATGAATGCCTCGCTTCTGACATGATTGTATTCAAAAGCCTGCGTCATAGCCTGTGCGACCTTCTCCCTCTCGTCCATCCTGCACACAGCAAGCATAGTGGGACCTGAACCGCTTATGGTCACTCCGGCAGCCCCAGCCTCAAGCGCGCTTTTCCTGACCTGTGAATATCCTCTGATGAGCCTTGAGCGCACCTGCTCTATCATCCTGTTCTCCATGCTTTCTCCGATCAGCCTTATATCGCTTTTCATCATTCCCACGACCATAGAAGCTGCACTTCCCGTATTAAATGAAACATCACCAAGCCACATCTTTTTAGGCAGGAGCGCGCGCGCTGTCCGGGTGCTCACGACGATGCCAGGATGAACTGCCACTATGCCGATGTTCTCTGGCATCAAGGAGATCACTCTGTCTTTATGCGCTATCACGAAACCGCCGCAGATAGCAGGTGCCACGTTATCAGCATGTTGCACGCCAGATGCCGCTTTTTCTCCCTGAGCCGCCAGCCGGACAAGCTCCTCGCGGGATAGCCCAAGGTCATACATCCTGTTCAATGCGACCGCTACCCCTGCTGCGGGCGCGGCGCTGCTTCCCATCCCGCTTGAGAGGGGTATGTACCTGTGTATGGTGATCTTTACAGGTTTTTGAAGGATATTAGCAACGATCCCTGCGGTGTTCTTTCGCGGGTCAGTGGGTATGTGCTCTCTGCCCACTCCTCTGACCTCTATCTCGATCTTTTGGCTTTTTTGTACTTCAATAATATCTGCCGGGGATCCAAGAGCTATACCGAATACATCAAAACCTGCACCCAGATTCGCTGAAGTCGCTGGGACCCTGACCCTTATATGTTCTATTCCCATTATTTCTTGTACCCGATGGAGCGAAGGAATTTTTTCCTCTCAGCTTCATCTTTTGCTGTCTCTATGCATTTCGGGCTCTCACCGTCTATTACGCCGAGTATGCCCCTGCCCTGTTCTGTCCTGGCAATGATAACTTCAACCGGGTTCGCAGTGGCGCAGAAAATGCTGCACACTTCCTGGACGTTCTTTATCGCGTTCAGCACATTTATCGGGAAACCGTTCCTCATGAATATCAAAAAACTGTGACCTGCTCCGATAGCAAGCGCGTTTTCCTGTGCGGCTTTTTTGAGCGCTTCGTCATTACCGTCGCTTCTGACAAGACAGTTCCCTGAAGCCTCGCAGAATGCCAGCCCGAACTTGATGCCAGGGACGGATGTGATGAGCGCTTCGTAAAGGTCTTCAACACTTTTGATGAAATGCGTCTGCCCGAGTATCAGGTTCGTTTCTTGCGGCGCATCAATTTTAACTATGATAAGTTCCATACATTTCTCCCGTGAGTTATTATTGCGTTTTAAGTATTTATATGCAACCCCGGTAATGTTTATATGGATTGTAAACCTTAGTTGACAAAATGGTTTACAACAGGTGAACTCATGTCAGAATTTAACAGCGAATTAAAAAATATGTTTGTAAAATACGAGTCTGCAAAGTATAATTTTTTTAAATGGCGGTTTGAGTCCACGTTTGCGAACAAAGTCGCGCTTGCTTTCGGCTTTGCATGCCTGACCGGACTTCTCGCCCAGTTCAGGTTCTATCTGCCGTTCACGCCTGTACCGGTCACCGGTCAGGTGTTTGCCGTCCTTCTCTCAGGAGTGATCCTGGGGAAATGGTATGGAGGATTGAGCCAGGGCTTATACGCAGGCATTGGCGCAGCAGGTCTTCCGTGGTTCAGCGGCATGAAAGGCGGGATAGATGTGTTGAGCGGGGTGACTGGCGGCTATATCGTTGGATTTATTGCAGCGGCGCTGGTGATAGGCTGGTTCACTGACAGGTATGTAAGATCGCGCAGTTATATTGGTCTTTTCAGTATTATGCTGCTTGGTATCGCATTAATCTATCTTTTCGGAGTTGTCCAGCTTTCGCTTGTGATGGGCGTGAACGCGCAAAGGGCTATTGAGCTTGGGGCGCTTCCGTTCATAGGCGTTGATGTGTATAAGGCGCTGATCGCGGCTGCAATTGCAACAGCAGTTACGCCGAGAACTGCATACGGGAATGAAATTGATTCAAAGTAGAAAAAAAACCGCAGATGAACGCAGATAAACGCAGATTTCTTGTATTGCCTTCACGTCACCGACACTGATCAGGAATTCGAGAATGATCCATATCGCAGACGCTTCCCTTTTCATTATCAGGAAACGCATTGAGGGAAACGTCATTACAGTTCCTTCTGTTGTAGAAGAACTGCGCGATGAGAATTCCCGGACAATTCTGGAATTGATGAACGTGAGGGTCGAGCCTCCGCTTCAGAGTTTTAAAAAGAAGGTAAAGACAAAAGCCGGCATCACGCGGGACAGCGAGGAGCTTTCGGATACAGACATCGATATCCTTGCAAAAGCGCTGGAATATTCAGAAAGGGAAGAAACAGTGCTTGTAACCGATGATTTCGCTGTGCAGAACACTGCGCTCCAGCTCGGGATAAAAGTCATGCCTGCGGGACAGAGGAAGATAAAGGATGTGCTCATCTGGGAGAAGCAGTGCATAGGATGTAAGAGGCGGTTCCCGCAGGGGGATGAGTGTCCTGTATGCGGGTCGCAGATGAAGAAGAGGAGAAAGAGCGCGGCAAAAAGCAGATGAAATAACATCACTTATTACTTTAATTTTATTATATTACTCCTCTTTTTAAATACAGTTCAATTAGCATTTCTTCTTTTAAAGGGCATGATATTAAATCATCAAATTCTTCACGAGAAAGATGAAGTTGTTTTTTCATTGCACTAATTAAGGCATCTCCATATTCTTTTTTCCCATGACTAATGAAAGTTTTTATGTTGGTTTTCTTTCCATTGACATAAAAGACATAAAAAGTATGATGAGATTGGTGGGATTTAAAACCCTTCTTGCTCAAAGCATATCCCATATCTTTTGTTTTGTATGTACTCATTTTACTCCAAAAGGCTGACCAGCTTATTTCTAAATTTTTTTGCTCCTTCGGTCAAATCATCTTCTGGAATATCTACATACTCTTCTACTAAGACTGCAAGCTCTTCTTGTGCTTCTTTAAAAGCTAATTCCATGTTCTCTTCGACCACTAATAATCCAAACTCATCGTTAGAAAGAATATATTGTTCGTTTTCAAAAGCAACATTTATAGGTATGGCCTCTTTTAGCTGTTTCTCGATTGAATCTTTTTTAAAATTTTTAATAGTAAGATTATCCAATTTCACTAAGGAAGTTTCATCTTGAATATTAAGGATATATTTTCCTCCTATCGGTTTCATTATTCCTCGAATCCTCACTAATTCCCCCAGTGAACTGATTATATTACCTTCTATTTCAGGTGAATATTGGCAAGCTATCAATCCCTCTGGTGAATCAACTCGGAACTCTCTTTTTTTATCTACTCGCAATTCGATTAGTCGTCCAGCAACCTCTTTTTCATATTCCTCTGGTGGTTTTTGGATTATAGAACGGATTAAATCTTTTCTTAATGGATTAAGTTGTATAGATTGAGATTTGCCAAATCGAAGATTAACTTTAAATTTAGATTTATAATCTGGCCATATAGCTTCATAATCTCTTATAATTCTATTAAGACGATGGGGGTTATTTATTATGTTATAGAGCTTTGGATTTAACGTATCGGTTTCGATTAGATCATTATCAGAAAGGAGACTTAATAAAATATTAGCAATATCAATAGCTCTTTCGCCGAATGTTTGTGCTTCAAATAATCCCTCTTGAATATCTCCAATCTGCATTTGTGCATGAACGCTCCCTGTATTCAATCCTGTTATTACTAAAGAACAATTTTCTTTAACAGACTGCGGAAAATCTCCTTTAGAGCGTGGGGCATTCCCTTCTAAGTGGTCACATATACTATAAAGGATATTTTGAATGTGTTGGAACATTTCCGCCACATAAATAGCAGGTATTTTATCTATTTCATAAATAGAAAAAGATACGGCCTTATTTTCAACATCCATCATTAACTATTACCATCTTTTTAATTGATATATGCTTCGTTGCCATCATACTCCTTAACTTAACAGTATCGTTTGACCACAACATATATAATCAATCCGCGCCACAATATGTTCGTAATATGGCGAATAATATAGACATGGCAAAAACAGGAAAAATGAAAACAGAAAATACCCCATCCAGAACCACCTTTCACACCCGCCTTGAAACCGCAAAAACCCTCGCCGACATCTTCGAGGTCGTGAAAGCAGCCGTATGGGAAAGTCGGAGAAAGAGCCGCGGCGGTCTGATGCTCGGACTTGCCAACCTGGGGAACCACCCGCAGGGATTTTTCGGAGCCTTCTACCCGGTCGGCAGCAATGTTATAGTAATGAATAAGATCCCGCTTGAAAGGATCAAAGAAACAAGACCTGAGATATACAAACCCTATATATTCCATGTCCTGTTGCATGAGTACCTGCACACCCTGGGGTACCTTGATGAAAGCGGGGTCAGGAAGATGGTGATCGAGATCACAAGAGATGTATTTGGAGACGAGCATCTTGCAACAGGGATAGCGAAGGACACGGCGCAATTCTTTAATAATCTTGTTTATCCAGGCGCAGCATGGCAGCCTGATGATATGAGAATGGAGCTTGTTCCGGGATTCGACAGGGGAAGCGCAAGTTACATCGGCTGAGAAACCTGCGAGATATTTATATCAAGTAGCTCAAGTTAATATCAAATGGATACACATCTATCTCCCGCACCGAGAGAGGGCAGCGTATTTAAAAATCTGGAAAACACGCCCAGACGGTCCGGAGATTTCCTGAAATGGATATCCACAAGAAAGCGGGAACCCTGGCCCGCATGGATAGATTCAGAGCACGGACCTGCACCCCCGGCTAATATCGAGCAAGGGCTAAATGTAACCTTCATCAATCACTCCACATCCCTCATCCAGACGGATGGGATGAATATCATGACAGACCCGATATTTTCAGACCGCGCAGGTCCAGTCTCTTTTCTGGGAGCAAAACGCGTCCGAGCTCCCGGTATCAGGTTCGAGGACATCCCTGCCATCGATGCTGTGCTTCTCAGCCACAACCATTACGATCACATGGATCTGCCAACCCTGAAAGCACTGGAGAAAAGTTCATCCCCTCAATTTATTACCGGTTTGGGTAACAAAAAATTCCTTGAAAAACAAGGTCTGAGGCGTGTTATTGAACTTGACTGGTGGGAAAGAACATCGCTCCCAGGAGACGAAGCCGTTCATTTCGTCCCTGCGCAGCACTTCTCAGGACGCACGCCCTGGGGCATTGACAGGAGTCTCTGGGGCGGGTTCGTAATAGAAAGCTCACAGGGCGGGATCTATTTTGCAGGAGATACGGGCTTCGGGAAATTCTTTGAGCAGATACATGAGACGTTCCCTGATATCAGGCTGGCGCTTCTCCCTGTGGGCGCCTATGAACCGCGGTGGTTCATGAGCCCGATCCACATATCTCCGGAAGAAGCGGTACGCGTGCACCTGCTCCTTAAACCCTCGCTCAGCATCGGCATCCACCTTGGAACGTTCCGCCTGGCAGACGAAGGCATCGATGCACCTTCCACCCAATTAGATAAAGCACTCATGGAACATGGAGTGGAGCCGGAAGAATTCATTATCCTTGACCCCGGTGAAACGATGGGCATCGGTAATCCGTTTTCAGGCTCTAAAAAGCCAACCTGTTATATACAAAGAAAAAGAAGTAATATTATTTCAGGTGAGGATTATGAAAACAATCGATGAATTGATCCATAAAGCTGTTGAACTCCAGGCAGGCGGGCTATCCGCGGGTCAGATCGCAGACGAATTGAACGTTTCACGCGAAACTGCAACATGGCTTCTTGTCCATGCAAAAAAGAAAGATGTCACGCAGGCTCCAAAGGATATCTATGTCGACTGGAGCAACATCGGCAAAAGCTCGAACCGGCAGAGGTTTATTGCAGGCGCTTTGTTAGATATGATCTTTGGCAGCATTGGTGAAGAACAGTACGTGGACGTAGTTATCGGTGTCGCCCTTTCAGGAATACCCCTGGCAAACCTCGTCGCAGACGAACTGGGGTGCGAATTCGCGACCTACCATCCCAACAAGCAGCGCTGGGAGCCCGGATCAAAAGATATGGGCGGCACTATCAGCCAGAATTTCGCGCAGGTGAAAGGAAAGAACTGTGTAATTATAGATGATGTGGTCACCACAGGAACAACGCTTTCAGAAGCAGTGGCTGTTGTTGAGAGCGCCGGAGGAAAACCCGTTGCCATCGCAGTACTCGTGGATAAAAAAGGCATCGACGACATCCAGGGCGTACCAGTCAATGCATTGCTGCGCGTTACCAGGGTGGATAAGCAAGAATAGAAATGCCTGTTCGTGCTTTTTGCCGGTGTGTATGCGGCTTACAGGCGGCTGAGAGAGGATACATGACAAAGAACCTGATGATCTTCGGGACAAGTTCACATGTGGGTAAAAGCATGCTTGTTACTGCGCTGTGCAGGTGTCTCTCCAGGAAATACAGCGTTGCCCCCTTTAAAGCGCAGAATATGAGCCTTAACTCATGGATAACGCGGGATGGGAAAGAAATTGGCATCGCTCAGGCGATACAGGCAAAAGCGGCAGGCGTTGATCCCAGCGCTGACATGAATCCGGTATTGTTGAAACCAAAAGGCGACCGCATATCCCAGGTTGTTATCCTCGGGAAACCATACGCTGATAAGGAAGCCGGAGATTATTATGATTCGATCGATGAAATGATGGGTATCGTTAAAGGGGCTTACGACAGGCTTGCATCAAAGCACGAGGTGATAGTTATCGAAGGGGCAGGTGGGGCGGCTGAGATTAACCTGTACCACCGCGACATAGTGAATATCGGGACTGCAAGATTTGTCAAACCCCATATAATCCTTGTCGGGGATATCGAACGCGGCGGCGTGTTCGCAAGTATATACGGGACGCTTGCGCTGCTTCCTGAGGATATAAGGCCTCTTGTTTTCGGTATAATAATAAACAAATTCAGGGGTGACATGAACCTGCTTGAGCCCGGGATAAAGCAGCTTGAAGATCTCACGGGTCTTCCTGTGCTCGGGGTTATTCCTTATACGGACATAAAAATACCATCAGAGGATTCCGTTTCAATTAAAGACAAGAACAGTAATCATCATCCTGTCAGGATAGCAGTAGTGCGATTACCGCACATATCCAATTTCACGGATTTCGAACCACTTGAAAAGTATGCTGATATCAGATACGTGGAGATGGATGACGACCTTGCAGGGCATGATGCCATAATTCTTCCAGGGACAAAAAACACCATCGATGACCTCATGAAGCTGAAGGGGAGATTAGATAAGAAGATAATAAGTGAGGCGAAAAAAGGTACTCCGATAATCGGGATATGCGGTGGATACCAGATGCTTGGGGAGGAGATAATAGACAGCGGGATCGAAGGGACAGGCGGGGCAAGTTCAGTAAAAGGTCTTGGGCTGCTGAAGGTATCCACGCGCTTTTGCGAATATAAGAAAAAGACGGAACAGGTGGAGAAAACGATTACCGGGAACGGCGCGATCCTGGAGCAGATAAAAGGTGAAAAGGTGACCGGGTACGAGATACATATGGGTGAGACCCTGATCGACAACGGAGGCGGTGGGCATGCTTTCGGCGACGACGGCTGCGTGAGTGAAAGCGGTCTTATCATCGGGACGTACCTCCACGGGCTGTTCGAGAACGAGAATATCAGGAAGGCTTTTCTGGGTTATTTATATAAGCGCAGAGGTATGATATTTGAAGGCAGGGAAGAAGGCGATATCATCGAAGAACTTGCCAGGTTCGTAGAAAAGAACGTGAATATGGAATTAATATACCGGAGGATAGAAGATGAAGCAGCTTGAGGGAACAGCAGGGAAAATAAAGTCAATGGAAATACGCGGCGCAGGGCGTATAGCGCGGGCAGCGGCAGCAGAACTCCGGGATTATGCAAATCGGCTTGCGGCAAAAGATATTGATGAGTTCAATGAAAAGATGAAATTCGCGGCAGAGTTGCTTGTTGGCACGCGCCCGACCGCGGTATCGCTTCCGAATGCTGTGAGGGCTGTGATGCGGTATAAAGGCGAGACCGTAGATGAAGCGAGAATGGAGATCAAAAAGCTGGCTGATGAGTTTATCACTAATTCCGAGAATGCTGTTAAGAGGATCGGTGAGATCGGGGCAAAAAGGGTGCGCGATGGCGATACCATCATGACGCACTGCAATTCATCAGCAGCGATCTCTATCATGGCTGCGGCGCATGCACAGGGAAAGGATATCACGGTCATTGCGACTGAATCAAGACCCAGGATGCAGGGGCTTCTTACAATAAAGCAGCTTGATAATCTTGGGATAAAGACCTTGCTGATAGTGGATTCTGCTGTGCGGTATTTCATGAAGGAAGCAGACCTTGTGGTCATGGGAGCAGATGCGGTGACAGTGAACGGCTCAGTCATCAATAAGATCGGGACGTCGCAACTTGCAATGGCTGCGCATGATGCGCGAAAGAATGTGATCATAGCCGCAGAGACTTATAAATTCAGCCCCAGGACACTTCTTGGTGAGCTTGTGGAAATAGAAGAGCGTGATCCGGGCGAGGTATTGAGCAGGGTAAAGCTTGCTGAGTTACCCAATGTGAGCGTGAGGAATCCTGCTTTTGACGTGACGCCGCGGGAGTATATCGACCTGATATGCACCGAAGTCGGGGCGATTCCTCCTGAGATGGCTTATGTGATTATTAAGGAGTTCCTGGGATGGGGAGTTGAGGAGATGAATTCCAACGGGATGAAATCCGTCACGGGGTCAAAGCTTTGAGAAATGCTTCAAAGGATTTGCAATTCTTCTGAAGTTTATCGAAATCCAGTTCGCTGGCGTATTTTGGAAGACTGCTCTTTGTATATCCTTCTTTTTTCAGTTCATCAGAAGGCTTTGAGTGCTTACATTTTAGATTCTTGCTGATGCAGACCCATTCTTCGATTTCATATTCTGCCAGAATAATTTCGACTGGAGTTTCCAGGTCATCCGGCACATGACGCATGATATTTATGCGTCTTGCTTCAAGATTTTCAGGACCATCAGAATCCAGCATGATAATAATCTTATCACATGAGCCATCAAAGCTCTTTAAAATCCTGTCAAGCTTGAAATTGCATAAAGGACGCATGGGCTTTGAACCTTTTACAGATATGTTTCCAACCAGCTTTTTATTTTTGAGCTGAAAGATTACATTTTTTAGAAATGCTCCGCCATAATCGTCTTCGGAGATTATTTTTATGTTCATGCCTGCTGTTCTGTCTTAAACAAATCTCCGTATATCCAGCCTTCGCTAAAAGTTAGGCCCTTTTTTATCAGGAACTCCTTTATTTTTTCGGGGTCTCTTATGCGTTTGAATTTTGATTCTCCCTGTTCTTTATCGACAAGAATGATATTGCTTAGTTCTGTCATATCAACCACAACGGGGGAATGCGTGGTGATTATTGCCTGCGTATCTCCTATTTTGATTGTATCTAAAATAAGTTCTAGGGTTTCCGGATGCAGGGAGTTCTCGATTTCATCGATTATGAGCAGGGGTGGTTTTAGGTAAATCGCTATTAGAACAGTTAAAAATTTGTAATATCCATCTGGAGTGTTGGGCGGCAAAAGTTCAAAGTTACCTTCTAAGAATTTAATCATTACCCTGCCATCATCGGTAATATGCGGGCGCACATCTATTTTTGGAAAAACCATTGTAAGCGGATTGTATATTTGTTCTGGAATTTTGCCTTCCTTGAGATAAATGGTGTGATATACGCTTGCAATATTGGTTCCGTCTTCTTTAAGAATTTCTTCTCTTCTGAATGGTTGAGGTATTTTCATTGATCGAATATTAAGTGGATATAAAATCGATAGTTTACGAAAAGATTCTATTATCGAACCTTTTGCTGTTTCAAAAAATGATTCAGGAAGCAAAAAAAGTGTGCCATCTTCAAATTCATCTTCATAGAACATTGCTGGGCATAAAATCGTAATCTCTTCAGGCTTTTTACCTATTTGAGAACTCCATGTTGAAGCTGGAAAATTGGACAATATGAAACGTTTACCTGTCTTTTTTTCAGTGAAATCATCGCCTACAGATAGATCAAAAAATGAATACTCTAAAAGTTTTTTTTCCAAATCTACTTCATATCCTATCTCTTTTGTTAACCGACTTTTCAGTTTTTTTAGCTTTGCCCTTGCTTTAGGCGATGCTTCATATTTTAGAGGATTTTTAATAACATCATCAATGAAATCTGGATTATGTATAATTACAATCAATTCACTCTCTTTCTCAAACCTCACATAACCTCTGACATCCAAAACCTCCCTCAAAATCTGGAACTTCCCGCCAGCACCAGTACAGACAATCTCAAAATAGACATCATAACCTTCGATATCAAAAAGCAGTCCAATAATTATAGGCAGCTCTTCTTTTCTCTGCCACACAACATTATTATAACCCCACCACTCTAAAAATGGAAAAGGATCCTTTTCAATATAAATCTTCTTCAAAAGCCTGAATGCTTCCACCAAATTTGACTTCCCCGAAGCGTTAGCCCCCACCACTACATTCAGCTTCCCAATATCTATCTCGCAATCATGAAGGCTCTTGAAATTCTTAATAAAAACCTTTTTAAGGGACGCTTTCACCATCAAAGCATTATTTAAGGAGCATACTATTTAAATTTTTGTAACAGAAATTTCCTTATGCACTTCAGCTTTCAGTCCATCATTCAAACTCTATCGTCGCCGGCGGTTTCGGCGTGATATCATAAAGCACCCTTGCTACACTGGGAATCTCACCCGTGATGCGCGACTCTATCTTCCTCAGTACTTCCCACGGCAGCTCCATCGCCTCTGCGGTCATCCCATCCCTTGAACTCACGGCACGCACTGCGATTATCCATCCATGCACCCGGTTGTCGCCCTTAACTCCTGTCCCTTTTTCGATAAGCGCTGCAAATGTCTGCCACGGCGCGAACTGCTCCACCAGTTCCTCCTCCACGATGGCGTTGGCGGCTCTCACCACGTCAATCTTTTCTTCAGTAACTTCGCCGATTATCCTGACCGAGAGCCCTGGTCCAGGGAACGGCATCCTGTCAGATATCTCCCTGGGGAGCCCCAGCGCCCTTGCCACCTCACGCACCTCATCCTTATAGAGATCCTGGATAGGTTCGACTATGCCATCAAAATCGATAACGGACGGAAGACCGCCCACGTTGTGATGGCTCTTTATCCCACCTTCGGACTCTATCCTGTCAGGATATATCGTCCCCTGGATAAGGTACCTGGCGCCCAGTTTGCGGGCTTCTTTTTCAAATTCCCTGATAAAAGCCTCGCCAACAGCCTTCCTTTTTTTCTCGGGATCTGTCTGACCTTTCAGGGCTTTCAGGAACCTTTCTTTCCCGTCTATGACCTGAAGGTTCATGCTCTCGAATATTTTCTTTATCCTATCAGTCTCCCCTTTACGCATGAGCCCCGTATCAATGTAAATCGGGGTAAGCAGTTCCCCTATCGCCCTATGAGCCAGCACTGCGCACACAGAACTATCCACGCCTCCTGAAAGCGCGATGATTGCCCTGCCTTTCACATCTTTTTTGATCTTCTCGACACTGTCATGGATGAATTTATCAACTTTTACCATTCTACTCCTACATATTTTTCCTGCTTTAAATGGTTTTACATATATTTGATGTGTAGTCATCGAGATCGCTGTGAATCCGGATCATGTCCATATATTCTTCAAATATCCTCCGAAATACTCCCTGAGTTACATCGCAAAAAAGATAAAAGGAGTTTCGAGCAGAATTTTAAGGAAAGAAGTTCCCCACCTTCGGGAATGGTGTGGAGATCATCTCTGGGCTCCGAGCTGTTTCCATGGGTCGGTTGGGAATGGTTGGGATGTCGTAGAAAAATATATTCGTGAGCAAGATGTATATGAATATAATAGAGAGAAATAAGGAAAACGATAGCTACAGTCATTCTCATATGTTATTTACCTATGATATCTTCTCTTGTTTGCCAATTTTGGATAACGGCCGTGGTGTATGTGAAGTTGTGCCAAATGCACAATTTGGGTGAGCGATAGCAAACCTCATAAAAATGGCCAGAAAGCGTCGCCTTCGAATAATTCCTCACGGATCTCGTCTTTCTCCTCTTTCGTATATTTGTCGTTATGACGTATCACATTATATCTTAACATAGTTTCCATAAGTTCCTTTTTTAATTGGAGCATTTTGTTCTCAAGCGATTTGTATTCTGATACTACTTTCCGTTTTGCTAGAAACTTATAGAACTCTAATAGGGCATCATATACCCCATTAAATATTTCCTCATCAATATCTCCCGTTTTGAGTATGACTTTATGCATAATCGGTTTGAAATATTCTCTTATTCCGGCTATATCATCATTAAAAAAAAACTTGCTACCATACGATTCCCAAATAAGATCAAATATATAATTAAGTGTGAACAATATATCATATTTCTCGGCCGGGGTATAATTGGGATTCCGTACGAGATCGAATTTGAACGCCTCGATTTTATCACGATTATAAATCCTGATTTGTTTTTCGTACTCTTCCATATTATCTTCGTCTTCTAATTCTTCAAGATATTCGTGATCTGTTTCTCTAAGAAGATACGCTTCCCAATTCTTCAATTGCTTGCTCTCAAGCATTAGTTTAAAAGCCTCATAGTTGTTAAGCGTAATCTCGTCTTTTTGATTTAACTCAAGTGATTTCTCCAGCATGGTTTTTGCAGCATCCAGATGACCACAGATCATCTCGATCCAGCCCATATTGCAGTAAAATCTATGGTTTGAATCACATAACTCCAATGCCTTCCGTTGAGTTTCCAAAGCTTTCTCAAAGTTGCCTATACAGGAATAACAATAGCTAATAGAATCATACACATTCGCTTTATCACTTTCGAGATCCATGAGTTGGCTATAATATTCAATTGCCATTTCAAATCGGAGATGTTTTTCCAAAAACTCACAGGCGCTATAATACGCATCTATAAAATTTTTCTTAGAAAAATGTGTTTTTAAGGACAGTAGTCCTTTGTCTATCGATTCTTTTCCAATCTCATCCTTACCCGTTTTTATATATCTATACCCTAATTCGATTAATGCAGGATGATACTCAGGACAAACCTTGAGAATCTGCTTTAAACAATCTATTCTCTTCTGTCCGACTATAGGGGCACTTAGAAGAGGCATTATGTCTTGGGCTATCATTCCCGAATACTCCCAATCAGCAATGTTCCAGGCATCTGTATTCTCAATGCTTTTCTTTTTTCCCATTTGAATCACCTCTCGAATTTAATTGCTACAACATGACTTTTGGGTATTTCAATTTTAGTACTGCTTAATATTCCAGTTCCAACAGTATGAGAAGATGCAGGTCATTTTTCAGCTCCTCTACACTTATCGCAAAGGCAAAAGGAGAAAATATTATCAGTGATACGATCATCGACCATGTCGCCTGGGCAATGCCTGTGTAATTATCTTTCAGGCTCCTGGATGTCATTATCATCAAGCCATATAACAGACCTGAGGCAAGTCCAAGCGTAATTCCTGCGATGGAATTGCCATTATCCAGGGTTTGCGGCTGTACGATCATTATTACTCCTGCAATCGACAGCGCCAGCGCGAGAATGCTGCGAGATGTGCTCTTCTCCTTAAGTAAAAGCGGGGACAGGAGAGTGACATAGATCGGGGCGGTGTACAGCAGGAGGACTGCCATGGAGACAGAGGTTTGCCTGACCGAATAAAAATAAGCAAGCACCGCCGCCGCCTCGAACAGCCCAAGCAGAAGGAGATAGCTCTTTTTTTCTTTCAGCCTCAACTCGAAAAACCTGCCTGAAACCGCAAGATACAGGGCTATTGCAGCGAGCCCGAAAAACAGCCTGTAGAAGATAATGGAGCCGATCGGAATGTCGCCGATCACCTCTATGAAAATTCCTATGAGCCCGTACAGGACGCATGCTGTTACCACCTGGGAATAGCCTCTGAGATCAGACATATTTACCTCATCATTTCATCCGATGGCGCCTTTTATCTTATTGATGACCCACTTTACCGGAACAAACATCGAAACACGCTGCTGATATTTCCTATACGCGTCCCCGAAAGCAGAAACAAGACGCTTTTCTTCGATGTATGCGCCTGCAATGAAATAAATAGAAACAAGCGCTGCTGCCGTGAAATCAAGCAGAGTCATTTCAGCCTTTGTAAAAATCAGGACAATGCCTCCGGTGTAGAGCGGGTGGCGGACTACCCCGTAGGCTCCGGCTGTCATCAGCTTGCCTTCAGTCTTACCAGCCTTGAGTCCTGCGAATTCAAGCATGTCGGTCTGGAACGCAGCATATGCGAATAGTCCGAACGCAAGAAGGCGGAGCAATATGAAAAAAGGAAACTGCCATCCGGGGACGCTGTATAGCAGAGGTGTCGAAGATGATGATGTTATCCATACAAAGAAGGCAGGAGCTGCTGTTAAAAAACTTACAATGTTATAGATGATCCTGTAAAACCGGAATTTATCCTTGAGTTCCTTTTCCACTTTTTTCTTGAAAAAATCCGCAGCAAGCAGGCTATGTATGATTGCGAAGGCAAGAAAATAGAACACAAATGTTGTAATGACGCTCATAGTTGCTTTTTGCGAATGCAATATTTGTGGGAACGAAGTAGTTGTGACAAAGGCTGGCGGAGGAACTCTTGTATGCTGCGGGGAGGATATGGAGCTAATAAAATAGCTTCAATAATCCCGTCAAAAAAAATTAAACGATCTTTCCTATTTTAACCTTGCCCCAACTGCCGTCCAATCGACAGCCTTGAAAAAAGCCTCGATGTAATCCGCTTTCTTAAGTCCGTAATCCACCATGTAGGCATGCTCAAATACATCCATGATGAGAAGTGGAGACGCTCCGCACAGGTGCCCCACATCGTGCTCGTTTATCCAGGTATTGAAGAGACGTCCCGCGGCAGCGTCATGGTACAGCACGACCCATCCTATGCCCCGCATGGCTCCTGTCGCCCTGAAATCCTTTTCCCAGTTCTCGTAAGAGCCGAAATCCGCAGCTATCTTTTTAGATAAATTACTATTTTTATCGATGGGTTTGCCGCCTTTGACCATATTCCCGAAATAAAGCTCATGCAGCCTCATCCCATTCCATTCCCAGCCGAATCTTCGCTTTAGCTCTGCGTACTCCGGAGTAGATGTCTTTCCTTCCTTTGCAAGAGCGCTAAGGGTGTCGCTGACTTTGTTCGTGTTCGTTACATAGCCCTGGTACAGCGTAAAATGGTTCTTCAGCAGAGTATCGCTAAGACCACTCGTTCCGAGCAGAGCGTCAAAATTTTTTTGTTCGTATGGCATATTTTTTAAACCCCTGTTAATTAGAATAGTCTCAAAGCTTCTTATACTTTTTTCCATCATGGATTTTTATTTGATAATGTGATTCTTGGCGACCAGTTCATTGAAAGTCCTGAGAGTTCCGGGATAAACAGTGGGAAGAGGTATATCAGGAACCGGATTTTCAAGATAAGATGTAAGAACCTATAAATAATTATACTTATAATTATAATCATATTACACGGTAGCACCTATGTCTGAGATCGAAATAAAACGCGGCTATGAGGTCCTTCCTGACAACAACGTCAGGTTCGGGATACGGGTTATCAATACCAGTAATCTTGCAATCTCTGATGTCGAGGTGATACTGGATTATAATGAATCCCTTTTTTCACTTGAAGGCAACAAGATTCAGAAGCTTGGTACTATCCCCCCAACTGTGCCGCGAACCGCAAAATTCATTTTAAAACCTCTCGGATGCGTTCATAAAGAACAGATAGGGGCAACCGTAATATACAAAGACCCTCAGTGGAAAAAGCACACGGAAGAGATGCGCCCCAAGGAAGTGCACTGCGTCTGTCCGTTCATGAGGGAAAAAGCAATCACCAGGGCTGATTTCCTCAAGCTTTCCAGTGCAGGACACTTTGAAGAACGGGGTGTCAATTTTGAAGGGGTAAATTCAGAAAAGATGGTCTCTTTTTTAGCTCATACCTGCAAAAACAGACTTTATAAAGTAGATGAATTCTCTATTGAGAATGGCAAAATACTGTATCTTGCAGGCGATGCTGTCGGGGATAAGGCATATTATCTGCTGACTGCGGTTGTGAAAGATTACGAAGGTCTTACGCAGGTGCTACTGCGTGCGAATTCAGACAAGAATTATGGACTGAATGGTTTCCTGAATGAGATTATGGATAACCTGCGCCATCTTGTACTGAGCGCCAATGCGAAGGAGATAGGGATTATCAAGAAGGAGCAGGTCATTAATATCATCGATTCAGTGGTGCAGCGAACGAGTTTTTCTGCCAGTGATACCACGCCTTCCGTGAATATACAGGGAAGCGTTCTGCAAAGAACCGAAATAAAGGAAGATTTAGAGAAGAAGAGGTTAGAAGAGGAGAGACTGAGGAACCAACAGGAAGAGCGCATGCAGATGGAGGAGCGGCAAAAAGTTTTTGAAAGGCAGCGCAGGGAAGAGGAAGAAAGGCAAGCCAGGCAAATCGCAGAAATGCGAGAAAAAGAAAGACAAAATGCTGTGGTTGGAGAGCTTCTAAAGAAGCAGAACGAACCGATCATGACAAAAATTGCGCCGGTCGCACCAGTTCCAAAGAAAGGGGGAAGAATAATAAAGGGACTGGTTGTAATCGCCGGTCTGGTCGCAATCACTGTCATATTGGCAGCAGTGATCGCTGCATTTGTGTTCGGGCTGGGCGGCACGCAGGGCGCTGCGCCAACAGCGAGCATAGTAGTTTCAAACAATCCAGATACTACGGCACCTACTGCGAGTATTGTAGCAGCAAATAATCCGGATAGTCCTGTTCCCGATATGAAGATTCAGCACAAAGGTGGAGATCTTTTAAAGGGTGGTAAATGGAAGCTATCTATTGTGGATGTGGGAAATCCTCCGAATTTCATAACATCGACCGCCGGTAGTGACTTTGTAGTTGGAAACGAAATTATATCTGCGACAACGACTAATGGTGCCACATATTTAACAAATTCTGCAGTCAATGGAAATGTAAAGCTGATATCTGGAAATAAATACGATGTTAAATTGGTACACATTCCCTCAAATGCCATGTTGCTTGACCAGGTCGTTGAGGTAAGATAATCAAGGGACACGGAAAATATTTTCCTCAATTCCCAAACTTTTTGAGCAGCCTGTTATAGAACTCACTCCCCGTGTCCTTCCTCGCAAGCCTCTCTACAATAAGGTCCGGGGTGCTGCCCGCAAGATAATTATATCGCGGTTCCTTTCCCGGTTTTCATTCAATATTGATTTTAGCATGGCGAATTCTGCAAGGAGTGTTTTTCCTGAGTCTTTAGGGATAGCTTGATTAAAAAGAATTTCTCACTATCTTCCCTGCTCTAAAAAAAATGTAAACCGAATATTTTATCGGTAAGGATTGAGACCCATCATGCCAGGAGCTGGACTCATCGAGAATATTATAGCCTGACTTTCAGGGTTTCATAGGCTACATATCAAAAAGTTCCTCCTCCAAACCCAACTTTTTCAAAATCTCTTTTTGTTCTTTGGTGAAAACTGTAAGC
>JAYTKX010000097.1:0-9420 GCA_043729865.1 Methanobacteriota archaeon | reverse complement strand
ATGAAAGCCAAGCGAAATGAATCATCCAGGATGTATCAAAGGATGAGAAAAGAGAAAAACGCAATGGCTAAAGAGAGGTCTTCACTAAAAGATAATATTGATACAAACATACAAAAAGATATACCTATTTCTATGGATTCTGTGCCTTTAGTGAAGACCTCTTCTAATAAAAAATCACATATACGGGGCACTACCATACCAGAAATATCATATGATCCAGATAAAAATATGTTGCTCACATGGAAGAGACATTACATTAGAAAAAGTCAAGTTTTGATATTACCCAAAGCCATAGAACTGGATGGTATATTATTGCTGGTATACAACCCACAAAGCAAGGAATTGGTTATACGGGCTTTGCCAGACGGTTTATAGGCTGTTTTCTTATGCAAAAGGTGTAAATATATGGCAAAATTCTTCCCCAGAACGATGTATAAGGTTCTCAGTGCATTTGAACCGGATAAATCATATAATGTAAGGCAGTTGTTAGGAATATTGCCAGAAATGCAATACAAAGGGTTAGAGTATAATTTAAGGCATTACCACAGTAACCATTTACTCAGGCGGCAAAAGGAAAATATAATAACATGGGACATTGATAACAAACCTGATATACATACTTCTAGATATTACCTTTACTCAATCACAAATCGTGGAATAAATAAAAGAGAATATCTCAAAAAGAGAGACAAAAGAAGAAGAACAAAAAATACTTAGTCGTGTATTAATATACGAATACCATCTAATATTGAATTAATTCCGTTACTTTTTTTATATATTTTTTAAAAAAATTTATTCTGATAATTAATTTAAGTAATGGCGTTTATCAGTGTAAAAATATGGCTTTGCATAGCGTTTTAACCGTTTTAACGTCCGATATATCGAAATTTTTCGATCATAGTTTACCACGGGGTTTTATCGATCGTACCTATAATACCGTTTTAAACGCATCTCAAAAGGTTATAGGCAGGTTATCCTGTGGTTATACTGTATATCTCAAAGGTCTTACATTAGTGAACCACAGCATAACGATATTAGGTAAATTATGTTTTTATAAGTTTATTCGGAATAAAAAAACGTCGCCAGTGGAAGTACGATATTGTATATCAGGACAAGCGTTACCGTGTCGATCCTGACCCCGACTATGCTAACAGCAGGGATAAGAGCAACAAGCGCCAGTGGGATCAAAATGAAGATCGAATAGAGAACATAGGTAGGCGTCCTTAGCCTGGCGGAAAAACTGTCCATCATGGTCTTTGTCCCGTCAAGAACGATGTCGAGCGATTTGTTCAGCGTGATGAGCCTCTGAGCCTCGTCGGGTTCATTGACCGAACTCTTTACAAGGTGGAGCGAGCGCTTGAAATACTCGCTGTTCTTACCCCACTGGTTCGCGAATGAAATGAGCGCATCGTCTATGCTGCTGAATGTACGGATATGGATGTCCCAGATAAGCTTTTTGAGGTCGTTGGCAAGAGGTCTTGTGGAATTCGCTGCCGCAAAGATTATTGCCCTCTCCATGTTCGATACAAGCTTCATCGACATAACGATATAGCTCTGTATCTCAGGAATATCGCCAAGAGAATGTATTTTCATGAATTTTGCATGTATCTTGGGGTATTCGCTCAGGTATACCATTCCTGCAAGCGGAACGACAGCGGTGAATACCGCAACTGCACTGAGAGAGGAAGTCTCGTATCTTGCAATGTTAAAGAGAATTACATCAACAATAAGCATCATTAACAGCAATATCAGAAAACCGGAATAAGCCAGTATATGCGCCTCCCATGGCTCGATATCATAACCTGTGAAATTTAAAGCATCCATGAACTCCTGGCTCACGGTCCTTTCGCTCTTTTTCCTGTATTCATCCGTGTTCCCGACCATCCAGCCAAAACGTTTTGCTGCGACCTTGCAGGCACTGCAGTACCAATTCTGATATTCATCCATATTTTCACTTGTTCTTTTCTACAAATGCGCTGTACCAGTCGATCCATCGTTGATACACTGCCTGGAAATCCACTTTTCCTTTTTCATCCCGCTCTTCTTCCTGGTAGTACCAGAACATATTGTTCGCTCTGCCCACAACGTCAGCTTCCAGAAATTCCGGATTCTCCTTTCCGGCATTTGCAATGGTCTGCTTGATCATCGCCCGCATCTTTATGTTAAGCAGCGCCTCATCTACGCTCAGTCCCCATTTGCCAGCTATCTTATTTACCAGCTCGGACTGTCCTTTATCCAGCAGATCAGTAGCCAGGATCCTGTCAGAAGCCGGATCAAATACCATTATGTCATTAAATATATCAACTGCATCAGGTTTCTCTTTCCATTCCCCTCCAGTCACCTCTGCTATCTGAACTACCCTCTTTTTCTTGCTCATGGTGCCTGATAATCTCACGTTCTGGCAGACCACAACAGCCTCGGTCGCCCTGAAAGACGCAACAGGAACCCCGAGGCTGTTCACGATGCGTTCGAACACCGCCCTCGTGGAGGCGCCGTGAATTGTGCCGATAACGGAATTTCCCGCAGTTCCGACCTGCATCGCTTCATACAGCACTTTGACCTCTGGACCCCTTACTTCCCCGAGAACAAGGGTTGAGTTCCCCATCCGAAGCGCCGCTCGAAGCGCCATTTCAGGAGATATTTCCGCTTCCGAGCCGCCGACTGCCGACTTCGTATGCATGCCCTGGATCTTCCAGCCAAACTTCTGAAGCGTCTCTATAGGAAGTTCGGGCGTGTCTTCTATCGTAAGTATCCTGTATTTCTGGGGTATCTCAAGAAGCATGGCAGCAAGAAGCGATGTTTTTCCTGCGCCCACCCCGCCTGCCACAAGTATGGATGACTGGCCGTCTATGAGGAAACTCAATAGACCCGCAGCAAGTGGAGTTATTGAGCCCATGTTAATGAGCTTGGGGAGAGTCCATGGATTATTTGCATGTTTTCTGAAAGCATATGCAAGCCCCCCTGCAGCAAGCGGATTCCCGATGACAGAAACGCGGGTCTTGAACTCGGACAGGTTCATGTCAAGCACCGGATTTGCTTCACCGAAGGGTCTTCCACTTATCGCCCTGAAGCGCGTGATCATAGAATCTATGTCGTCCTGGGACAGGTAGATATTGGAAATGCATTCCTCCCCGTCAACAGAGATATGGATAGGATTGATATCAGCCGGGGAATTAACATAAACGTCCGTGACATGCTCATCCGACAGCACGTCTTCTAAAATCCCAAGACCTGTGGTATATTTTGCGAGGATGTCAGAGAAGGTGTTGATCTCATCAGGCGTGAGCTTTACCCCTATCATGTGCGCCTCCTCTACTATCATCTGCTTCCCGAGCCTCCTGAAATATTCCCTGGAATTTGCCGGATCCGAGAAATTGAGGTCTTTCGGTCTATGCTTCATGAGTTTCTTCCTGACAGCCTCGATGATCTCAAGTTCTTTGGGTCTCATGTTATATTCGACAGGAATGGCAAAATACAGGGTTTCGGGTCTGTCCGTGAGCTTGTAGCGGCTTATCTGCATGACCCTGCCGCCGGGTCTTTGCACTTCATACCCTTCGATGAATTCTGTGTTTGGGGGCGGCGCTGTGTATATCCGGGATGAAGAAAATCCGGGTCTCACAAGGGATTTTATTGCAGTTTCATAATAATACACAGGTTCTTCGCCATTGATCCTGTTCCCAAGTCCTGGTACGCACCCTGCCATTTTTTCAAGCATCGAGATGAAATGTTTACAACATTTTTCGCTGTCCTGCACCTTTTCACCATCCGGCGCCGATCCATTTTCCTGAAGTCTTTTTATCATCCCCCTGATATCCATATATGCTTTTACAGGATCACATGCGCTCCTGTCGATAACAGACCTTAGCAATTCACCCCACTGTGCCTGTTTATTTCCGCAATCCCTGCCTGGATCTGCGTTCTTATATACCCTGATGCCATCGATGAACCGTGCAAGCAGGTATAAGAATTCGAGATTTTCCATTTCATAATCGCGTTCATAAAGATGCGAAAGCACCAGGCGGTCTGCAACTGGTTCAGAGATAAGTATCTCGAGAATGTTTTCTCTGCATTTGATGTCCGTGATGGATGCCTCTCCCATTTGGCAGTTCTTGCAGTCAAGGATTATCGTTCTCTTGTTCCCTGACACGCGCGTCCTGTATGAGCAGATGTTTTTTATCTCCTTCTTCCTGCCTGCCAGTTCCCTGACTGCCGCTATTATCGATGCTGCTGTGATTGTTTTCTTCTTTTGTTGTGTTTTCTGGTCGCTGGTTTGATTAAGTGTGTTCATAGGGATAAAGGAATGAAATTGTGTTACTTCCTGATACCACCGGGGAATACGGAGGATTTTTCCTGCATATAAATTAACCGATTTTGTTTGATCTGAAATGTGGCTCTAAGCATACTGATTAGTTCAATTTTTCAGGTTTGACAACAGGGTCGAACCCGCATTCGAATCGCTGCGAGTCCACCAATCTCACTATTTTTACAGCATACTCATTTGCATATTCCTGATAGACCGCTGCCCTGACATCCAGGCTCATGTATTCCTCCCGGGTCCATGCCGATGCGATTAAACTGCTGTTGCCGATCAGTATATGCCAAGTTATAAATACACTTAAGAATACAGTTAATTATATGGCACATAAAACGCTTACAATATCGGAAGAAGCATATGAAGCGCTGGCGAATCTTAAAAAAGAGGGGGAGAGTTTCACCGAATTAGTAAAGCGCATCACTGCACCCCTCAAGAAGAGAAAACTTAGCGAGTTTGCAGGTGTGTTGAGTGGTGAAGAATATGATGATTTCGAAAAAGCAGCAATAGAAGCAAGGCATTTTAAGAGCAACAGATTACAAAGAGTGAAGATATGACGGTACTCGATACTAATTTCCTGATATACCTCCTTAGAAACAAGGAAGCTGCAGAAGTAGCCGACTATTATACCAATCCAAAAACGACTACAATAACTCTCTTTGAACTTTATTATGGAGCAAATCGCTCTGTGAAACAAAAAGAAAGCATCTCAGAAATCAATTCATTATTGAAGTCAGTAGAGCTGCTTCCGTTTGATAAATCTGCTGCTGAGAAAGCAGGAGAGATTCAGGCAGGGCTGATGAATTCAGGAATACCCATAGATATCCAGGATGTTCTCATCGCAGGAATTGTTATGTCGAGAAAAGAAGAACTCGTGACGAGCGATATCAATCACTTCAAGCGCATACCAGGTCTGAAGTGCATATCATGGCGCCATGGTGATTATTGAAGATAAAATGAAATATTCGGTATAAGGGCTGCGTTTTTTCAATAAAGCACAAATAATAGAAAAATATAAACCCCTAATCCCCCCATTTAAACAAATCCAGGAGAAATCCATATAATATCCATCGAAAACCTCTCGAAATCATTCGGAAACAACATCGTCCTCCGTAATATCAACCTGAAGATAGAGCAGGGCGAGTTCCTTACGATATTCGGACCCAATGGCGCAGGAAAGACAACACTCATCAAAATATTGTCCACTCTTGTAAGCCCGACTTACGGCAGGGTCATGATCGATGGTTTTGATATCCAGGAGAACGCGATCGAGATAAGGAAAAAGATTGGCGTCATCTCGCATGAGACATACCTTTACCATGAACTCACAGCATCCGAGAACCTCATGTTCTTCGGGAGGATGTATGGAACAGACGACCTCGAAGCGAGGATAAACGACCTGCTGAAACAGGTCGGCATGAGCTACAGGAAGAACGACCGCGTAAGGACGTTCTCGCGGGGTATGAAGCAGCGCCTTTCGATAGCGCGAGCCCTTGTCCACGACCCGCCCATATTGTTCCTTGATGAGCCCTACACAGGTCTTGACCAGCACGCCAGCGCCACGTTTGACAGGATACTCTCAGACACCAACGCGCACGACAAGACCCGCGTCCTCATCTCCCACGACATAGAGCGCGGCATATCGATGTGCGACCGCGCGATAATCCTCACTGGAGGGCAGATCGCGCACGAAATGAGCCAGGGTGAGATAAAAGACCTGCTCCAGTGCAGGGCGATATATGAGAAGTTTGTGGAGGAGCGAAAATGAAGTTCCTTGAGATAGCAATGAAGGACTTAAGGCAGGAATTCCGCACCAAGCAGATGCTCAATTCCATGATAATTTTTGCGCTTCTGGTAATGGTAATTTTCAGCTTCGCCTTCGGGAATGAGTCATCTATACCCATCCAGGGCATCAATAAAAAGGTCATTGACCTGCTTGCGCCGGGGATGCTGTGGATAGCGTTCACCTTCGCGGGGATGCTCGGTCTCTCAAGATCGTTCGCAGGAGAAAAAGAGGAAGGCTGTCTTGAAGGTCTGAAGCTCTGCCCTGTGGACAGGGCTGAGATATATAACGGCAAGGTCATTTCCAATGCCGTTCTGATGTTCCTGATGGAAATAACCACTGTTCCTATATTTGTTGTACTCTTTAATTATGACCTGAAAAATATACCCGGTCTTGCTCTGGTCATAATACTCGGGACTTTCGGGTTCATCTTTGTGGGAACGCTTCTCTCTGCGCTCACTGTAAATACGAGGACAAGGGAGATCCTGCTTCCGGTGATACTGTTCCCTGTGCTTATTCCGGTGATACTTTCGGCAGTGACAGCGACTGGGACAATGCTTTCGTCAGCGGATATTTCAGAAATATGGGGCGAGCTTCAGATACTTGCGATATATGATATCATTTTTTTTGTGGTTGCGCAGCTTGTTTTTGAATATACCATTGAAGATTGAAAGGTTTTATTAACTCCACGATCCTGCCATTCCATTGATATCCATGTTCGACGGGGAGATACGTGGGGTGGAGATGCTCAAGAAGGTCATAATTTGACTTTTTCCCCTTTTTTTCTCCCAAATCTATTTATGTAACTAAATGTCTATTCCAGAGTGGTCTGAGGAAACGATGCATTTAATCATTACTGAGAAGCACGACACAGCGAAGAGGATCGCGGCTATACTATCCGAAAAGAAACCCAAAAAGGAACGAATTAACGGTGTTGATACCTATAAATACGATGAAACAACGGTGATAGGTCTTTCAGGGCACATTGTGGAAGTGGATTTCCCAAAAGAGTATAATAACTGGCAGAAGACAGACCTGAAGGAACTCATCCATGCCGAGATACATACTTCACCAACGCATGCGAACATAGTTACCGCGCTTCGAAAGCTCGGAAAAGAAGCAAAACATCTCACAATAGCCACTGACTACGACAGGGAAGGCGAGCTTATCGGCGTCGAGGCGCTGAAGGTGATACAGAAAGTAAATCCCGATGTTCCAGCAAACCGCGTTCATTACAGCACTATAACCCCTGCAGAGATAAAACAGGCATTCGCTTCTCCCACGAAGATCGATTTTAACCTGGCTGCAGCAGGCGAATCCAGGCAGATCATAGACCTTGTCTGGGGCGCTGTGTTAACGAGGTTTGTTTCGATAAACGCAGGACGGTTCGGGGACAGGTTCCTTTCTGTAGGGCGCGTCCAGTCGCCGACGCTTGCCATACTTGTGAACAGGGAAAAGGAGAGGGACATTTTTGTTCCCGTCCCATACTGGGAGATATATGCGATACTTGCAAACGGCGGCGAATTCGAAGCCCAGCATAAGAAAGGACGGTTCCTGGATAAAGCCGAAGCAGAAGCTATCCATGCAAAACTCGGAAAGACAGGGACGGTCAAAAGTATCGAGACGGGAAAACGAAGCGAGAAACCCCCCACCCCATTTAATACTACGGAGTTCCTCAGAGCCGCAAGCGCGATAGGCATCTCTCCAGCTAATGCAATGAGGATAGCAGAGTATCTCTATGTCAACGGGTTCATCTCGTACCCCCGTACCGATAATACTGTTTATCCTGCCACGCTTGACACTAAAGGCATTCTCACCTCATTCTTGAATACGGAATTCCATGAGTATGCAAAGAAGCTCCTCGCGGGAGAACTCATACCTACAAGAGGTAAGAAAGAGACCACCGATCACCCGCCAATACACCCTGCAACGCCTGCCAAACGAAGCGACCTCAGGGAAGATGAGTGGAAGATCTACGAACTTGTGGTGAGGCGCTTCTTTGCCACATTCGCGGGCGAGACACTGTGGGAGACACTGGCTGTAATCGTGGACATCAGCGGCGAGGAGTTCGGCGCCAACGGCGCCAGACTGATCGACCCGGGCTGGAGATGGTATTACTCTTACAATGTTCCTGAGGACAGGCTCCTGCCAAAGCTTGTGGAAGGGCAGGTCCTGACTGTCAAAGAAACGAACCTTGTGGGAAAAGAAACGCAGCCCCCTTCAAGGTATGGGCAGGGGCATCTGATAAAGATAATGGAAGACCTGGGGCTTGGAACCAAATCCACGCGCCATGAGATAATCTCGAAACTCTATTCCAGGGCTTATGTTGTGGGCAATCCCCTGCAGCCTACAAGGACGGCATACGCCGTTATCGAAGCGCTTGAGAAGTACGCAAATACCATTACAAGACCTGAGATGACAAGCAAACTCGAGAAGGATATGGATGAGATATCAGAAGGCAAGAACACTGAGGATTTCGTGATAAAGGAATCCAGGGAGATGCTCGGCGGGGTGTTCAAGGATATGGATAAGAACAAAGAGCATATTGGTGAAGCGCTCAGGAACGGTCTCTACGAAGACCGCATTATAGGAACGTGCCGGAAGTGCTCATCCGACCTGATCATAAGGAAATCCAAAAAAGGTTCGCGGTTCATAGGATGCTCTGGCTATCCGAAGTGTGATTTTTCCCTCCCCCTGCCCAGGTCAGGGCAGATAGTGGTCACTGATAAGCAGTGTGAACAGCACGGTCTTTATTTCATAAGGATCGTTACCAAAGGAAAGCGTCCCTGGGATATCGGATGTCCTCACTGCAATTTCATCGAGTGGCAAAAGAAACTTGAAGAGGAGAAGAAGAACGGGTCAGTAAAAGAACCGGAAAAGGATACAGAAAATAAACCAAAAAATAAACCGGAAAATAAATCAAAAAAGAGAACGAAGAAAGAAGAATGATGTTTTTTCACGGTTTTAAAGAAATACTACGGATCAGGAGCCAGACTGATAGCATAGTTCGTAAATTTCCATAATTTCAAATTTTGCCAGATCAGGGAATATCAGACTGAGAACCAGGTTGTGCTGCCCTATCGCGGAACGATTCATGATCTTGGGAGAGCTATAACGCTGGTTCAAGTAAGGAATAAGTGGGGCGTCATTTGGCGTCATTTAAATATTGACGAATACGGAAGAGTCGCTGGCGGTTTGCCTGGATTTTTCGAACAGAATATTAGAACCTGACTTTCAGGGTTTCATAGGCTACATATCAAAAAGTTCCTCCTCCAAACCCAACTTTTTCAAAATCTCTTTTTGTTCTTTGGTGAAAACTGTAAGC
>JAYTKX010000096.1:0-4004 GCA_043729865.1 Methanobacteriota archaeon | reverse complement strand
TCTCAATCATATTGAGCACCAGTTGGCTGTTCTGCCGTGCGTGCTCTCAGTTTTGCATAGAAATCTTTTTGTCTCTGTTTCTCTGCGGAGTCTTCTTTTCCAACTTTGACTTTTTGAGCATTCGTTGCATGTTCCATCATGTTATCCAAGTACTTTGAAACTACTCGTTGGAGGAATCGCTATAATCCTCCCTTTTCCCTTTAAAAACTGTGACCTCCAATAGATTATAATTATTATTCATTACGTACCTGTATTTATACCTGTCGCAGTATCTGTTATTATATTTTAAAAGAACTTTTTCTTGAAAAGATAAAATTCGCCTTTATTGAAACAATATGCTTATGAAACATTAGTTGCATAATAATATTATGGGTGTTTCGATGGCGGGCAACATTGACCAAAAAGTAAAAAATAGACTCATAAGGTTTCTCCTAAAGGACAAGTTAGGCATTCGGAAATCACTTCTATGGAGCTTCTTACAGATGAAGAGTTGTACTACTGTTGAAATTTATGATTACCTCATAAAGCAGGGTTTTAATATTAATTATAGAGCTGTCTCTTCTATGGTTGGACAGATGCATAGCAGACTTGGGATTCTACGGGTCTATTTGAAATATGAACATAATGTCTATACTCTCAAGGAAGACTATTTGAACATTGTTGAGATGGTTTTGACTCCTTTTTCAAGCCTGGATTCAATCTCTCTGTGATTGAAGCCATGCAAAATATTAAAGCGGAAGACCTGATGTATCTTGACAAAGATCATGACAATCAACTACGTTCTATAAGAAAGGAAATAGATACCTTGAAAGCAAAAAGCGATGCATCATTTTGTAAAAAATGTGGTCACATAATGCAAGGTTTCACAATCGGAAATGCAAAGCTTCTTGAGTGCGGTTTCTGCGGGAATAGAATAGCTGAAATGATAAAAAATCATTAAATTTTAACTGAATCAACCACAAAATAAATCCGAAAATAACTATCTTAAGATATTTATTCATTGACTTAACTCAGGGCGTCATCACAACCTTACCCGATTCACCCGACTTCATAGCCTCAAATCCCTTCTCGAATTCATCCAGCAGATGCAGACCTGAACCAGCCACGGAGATTATGCAGGTCGCCCCTGCTGCGCGTAAGATGCCGATGGCAAAGAGAGCCGTGGGTCCTCCCCCGAAAACTGCCACGGTCTTTGCGGTCACATCATTGCTGAACACCGTGTAAACACTGTTTCCGATAGATTCCTGGAGTGTGGCTATCTCAAATGGCATGTCGGGAGGATTTTTCCAGACATTCGTCTCAGGGATGACCGCATATTCGGCAAAGAATCCATCAACATCCACCCCGAAGAACTTTAGATTTTCACAGATATGCATATTCCCCATCCTGCACTGCATGCATTTGCCGTCAAAGATATGCGACTCAGCAGATACCAGGTCTCCTTCCTGAACAAGAGTAACTTCATCTCCGGTCTCCACAACTTCACCGCATACTTCATGACCGATAGTCCTTGGAGGCTTGATCCTCCCTTCTGACCAGGGATGCTCCCAGTTGTATATATGCACGTCCGTCCCACACATGGAACATGCTTTTACTTTCACAAGTACTTCGTGTTCTTCTGGTTCTGGAACAGGGATATCCACGAGTTCAAGACCCGGTCCTTCCTTTGTCTTTCTTACTGCCTTCATGATTCCCCTTGAAAACTATGATAGATGTCATGTTGCACAATATATATAGTTTGTCAGGGATACATACTGAATGGGGCGAGAATGAATGACCAATAGAATGGATTTCTTAAAAGGCATGATCCAGGACATGAAGGACAGGAACCTGTATTCAGAGCTTCCAGTGCTTGGGACTGAGCAGAAGAACCGGGTTGTGCTGAACGGAAAAGATGTTATCATAATGTGCACCAATAATTACCTGGGATTCGCGAACCATCCACGTCTTCGGGAGGCGGCGAAAAAAGCCATAGATACCTGGGGCTTCGGAACAGGCGCGGTGAGGCAGATAGCAGGCACAATGGAGATACATATCCAGCTTGAGGAGATGCTGGCTGAATACAAGCATACCGAATCCGCTCTGGTGTTCGTCGCAGGTATAGCTGCCAACAGGGGCACTATCCAGGCATTGATGGGCGATGAAGATGCTATTATCAGTGATGAGTTGAATCACGGGAGCATCATCGATGGGATAAGGCTTACCAAATCGAAGCGGATGGTATATCCGCATCTTGATATGACTGGCATGAAAAAAGCGCTGGTGGAGACAAAAGATGCAAGAAGGCGGCTCATAGTCACTGACGGGGTATTCAGCATGGAAGGGGATATCGCGCCGCTTGACCATATAGTTGAACTGGCAGAGGAATTTGATGCCATGGTAATGGTGGATGATGCGCACGGTGATGGGGTACTTGGAAAGGATGGACGAGGCATAGTCGATCATTTCGGACTTGAAGGGAGGGTGGATATTGATATGGGAACTCTCAGCAAAGCCTTCGGATGCCTTGGCGGATACATCGCAGGGAATAAGGATCTCAGGGATTATCTTATCAACACCGCGCGCAGTTTCATTTATACAACGGCTCATCCGCCATCGGTTCCAGCAGCTGCCATGGAAGCTATCAGGATGATACAGGATGAACCGCAGCACCTGCGACAGCTATGGGAGAACACACGATACTTCAAGAAAGGTATGAGCGATCTGGGATTCGATATAGGGCACAGCCAGACACCCATCACTCCTGTCATGGCAGGAGAAAGTAAGGCGGCGGTGGAACTTTCAAGAGGGCTTTTCGAGGAAGGGCTCTTTGCCAAGCCCATCGTTTTCCCTCTGGTAGCAAAAGATAAAGCCCGCGTGAGGATAAACGTGACAGCGCAGCACACAGGGGAAGACCTGGATGAGGCTCTTGCCATCTTTGAGAGGGTCGGAAAGAGAATGAAATTGATTTAAGAAATAGCAAACTTATGAAAATATCTGAGCTAATAAAAAAATTTCCTGAAGAAAAGGAAATTCAAGTGAGCCTGTGGCAAATTCGATAATATTCTTTATTTTCTAATTACAGGATTTACAGGATAAATTTTTAATCCCATTTCCTGAGTGATAATCCGCCTGTTATCCCCTCTTTCAACAACTTTTTATTTATCACTTCAGGATCATCCTCAGACACCGCCACAAACTCCCTGATATGCTGTTCCCTTGTCTGGAGCGTCAGGACAAAACCCTGTCTGCCCTCTGCGTCGTGAGTCTCGCCCACGAGCCGTCCAGGCATGTCGCGTACATATTCTTTCTTGATCCGCGCCGACATCAGCGCAGCCTCGCCAAGTGAGGCTGCCCAGTCGTATAAAGAAACATTGGATACATCCATTCCCGTGAGCTGGCAGATGAAAGTCTGGTATTCGAACAGCGCGCGAAGGAACCCCTGGCTTAACTCGGGCTGGTACTGGGTATATGAAGTGAAGAACTCGCTCCTTGAAATTATTGTCCTCACGACGGCAGGTACATAGTGGTTATAGCAGCCCGCTCCCAGGAACATTGGATATGTTTTGTTCTGGCCTAGTGTCTTGTCAAGTGTCAATTAGCAACAAATAATCGAGATGAATTGATCTATAGTCTTCCACCAAACTTCTAAAAAAATATAGATTTGTGTTGCCTGAAGAAAATAGAATGGTAGCTACGGAAACAGATTCTGTTGATTGCTATGGTGTCTGAATAAAACGAACCGCAGATAAACGCAGATGAACGCAGATTTGTAGCATCAAATCCAGCGCATCTTATCGGTTCGTGGGATTTAGCGTTCTTCCATATTTAAGTTTCTCAAATGTGTTTGCTTCGGGAACGATTCGGCGCGTGGGAGAATAAGGGTTTGGCGTTATTATTTTTCAAAAACCGTAACATTAAATCTGCGTTTATCATGCCGAAACCCTGCGGGTTCTCGACTCCGCGCACACGCATGGTGCGCCATGCGTGGACACGCCCTCCAGAGGCGTGACTCTGGGCGCCAT
>JAYTKX010000095.1:0-28878 GCA_043729865.1 Methanobacteriota archaeon | reverse complement strand
GCGCTCATAGTATCCCAGTCTGCGGGACTGCTTGTGCTAAATACGGCAAACCGCCATTTCGGGGGGGTGAGCGGTGATATAGTGGGAGCATCCAATGAGATAGGTCGCCTGGCTGCGCTTATGTTCATCGGAGGGTATGTATGGATGCAGTAGTGATGGCTGGAGGGATGGGAAAACGGTTGGGACTTGAGGAGAAACCGCTCACCCTGATCCTGGGGAAACCAATGATATCCTGTGTTATTGAGGCTCTGCTTTCTTCAAAGAACATTGACCGCATATTTGTCGCCACATCACCAGGGGTCAAACAAACGAACCTCTGGCTTATTGATTTTATTAAACAGCATAAGAATGTCAGGATGATAAAGACAAAGGGCGATGGGTTCGTGAACGATATGGCATCAGCAGTCGAGGAAGCAGGCATAACAGGTAGCGTGTTAATTACAATGGCAGACCTGCCTCTTATTACGCCCGCACTGATAGACAGGACAATAGAAAAATACAATGAGGTGAAAACTCCTGCTCTCTCAGTTCACATGAAGCTTGAGGTGTGCACCCGGCTTGGTCTTCGCCCTGATACTGTTTTTCATAAGAATGGCGACTTCATCGTCCCGTGCGGGATAAACATACTTGATGCAGGGAGGATACGGGAAGAGCAGGAGGATTATAATCTTATCCTGGATGATGAAGAGCTTGCGCTGAATGTTAATACGGTGGATGACCTGGCTGCTTGTGAGAGGTATCTGGAAGGAAAAGGTTGAAAATTCAATATTCAGTCAGTTTCACAGGTTTTATTCCATTATCCCACACATAAGCCCGCATCCCATCCGCGCCAGCAATGAGCCAAACAGAAGCGTCGTTCTGCATGGTCTCCCTGTCCCACAACGAAGGAACAGCGGATGAAACGGGGTGGGTATGGTACACACCGATGATCTCCCTCCCTTTTTTATCAGCTTCGTTCCAGGCATCGTAATGTTCTTTCGGGTCAAGTTCAAAGCTTCTCACGGTTCGTTTCGAATTAGTTATGGGCAGGGCTTTTTCTACAAGCGCCGTGCTTCCATCCAGTGTGCCTATCAGCACGCCGCAGGCTTCATAAGGTTTATTTGCTTCGAGTTCAGATCGTATCGTATTCAGGTCCTTATTGAAGATCTTGATTTCGTCGATCATAAGAATGAATTAGTATTAACCTTACCTTAACTTAAAATATATCAAAGGGTTTAATAGTAACGTCATCAGCGTAAAAAGATAATCATGAAAGTAATAGCAATAATGAGACCAGCAGGCTATCTTGCAGAGTCTGTCAAACTTGCGGAGTCAATGGGATTCAAAGCGATAACTGCGCCCATGATAGATGTAGTGGACAAAACTGATGCTGATTTTAAGGGATTCTTGGAGCGCATAATGGAAGGAGCGGCGGATTATGTTATTTTCACAAGCGCCAACGGCGTGGAGTTCACGCTCCTGAAACTGAATTCAACTGATGATTTCATCGATCAGCTCAATGAGACAAAAGTGGTGGCTGTAGGACCTAAGACAAAGGAGGCACTCCTGAAAAACGGGATAAATGTGAGTCTTATGCCAGATCCCTACAGTTCAGAAGGGCTGGTTGAACTGCTTACAGGAATTGAGGGCTCGGTCATCGAGATCGCCCGCAGCAGCCACGGCGCGCCTGAGCTTGTCAGGGGGCTTGTCGAAAAAGGCGCAAAGGTGCATGAGACACAGGTGTATGAGATAATACGTCCCAGGGATGAGAGGCATGAAAAGCTGATGAAAGAGGCGCTTGCCGGGAAAATAGACATATTTGCTTTTACAAGTTCTATGATGGTAAGGAATTTCATGGCTATTGCAGAGGATATGGGAATAAAAGACGAGATTATCAGGATATTGAATGAAAAGACGGTTGCCGCTATCGGAAAACCCACTTCAGAGACGCTTGCTGGGTTCGGGGTTAATGTCAGGATAATGCCTGAGCGCTATACTTTTGAGGAGCTGCTGATGGAATGCAAAGAGCATGATCGTTGAATCCAGAAGCATCAGGTGACATGATCAAACAACCCCGCTTCCTCCCCATGACCCTGAATGAAGCGCAAGCTCTCGGTATCAACGAGTTCGATGTGATCCTGGTTACCGGGGATTCCTATGTCGACCATCCCTCGTTCGGCGCCGCTGTGATAGGGAGGGTGCTGTGGGATGCGGGTTACAGCGTGGGAATAATAGCGCAGCCTGACTGGAAAAGCGATGTTGATCTCAAGAAGCTCGGAAAGCCGCGTCTGTTCTTTGGCGTCACCTCAGGAAACGTGGATTCCCTGGTAAATAATTATACTGCGAACCTGAAAGTTCGCAGCGATGATGTCTATTCACCCGGAGGAAAAGGAGGGCTCAGACCTAACAGGGCAGCGATAGTATATTCTGATAAACTTCATTCGATTTTTCCTGATACACCCATCGTTCTTGGCGGGATCGAGGCAAGCCTGCGCCGCTTTGCTCATTACGATTATTGGTCAGACTCAGTGCGCCGCTCCATACTCGCTGATGCACCAGCGGATATTCTGGTGTTCGGGATGGGAGAGAGGCAGATAGTCGAGATCGCATCACGCCTCTTGAAAGGCGAGAACATAAGAGATATTACAGATGTGGCAGGCACTGTCATCAGGACTGAAATAAGCAAATGGCGTTCTATGAACCGTGAAGGTTATATAGAGATTCCCTCCTTCACCGATGTCTCGCAGGACAAAATGCTCTACGCAAGAGCCTTCAACCTTCATTATCAGGAGCAGGATCCTGTGAGGGGAAGACCTGTGGCACAGGCGCATACTAAGACCGTTGTTATCCAGAATAAGCCTGCAATGCCTTTACGCACTGAAGAACTGGATCATGTCTATGAATTGCCTTATGCCCGGATGGCTCATCCGTCTTATAATAAACCCATACCAGCGCTCGCTCCCGTGAAATTCTCCATAGTAAGCCACCGCGGATGCTTTGCATCCTGCTCTTTCTGTGCCCTGACGCATCATCAGGGCAGGATAGTACAGAGCAGGAGCATTGGATCAATGGTGCGGGAAGTGCAAAGGATGACGAAAATGAAGGATTTCAGGGGCATCGTGCAGGACGTTGGCGGACCGACTGCCAATATGTATTCGATGCACTGCGACCTGTGGGACTCAAAGGGCGCATGCGCTGATAAGATATGTACCCATCCTTTATGCAAGAACCTTGATACTTCCCATCAGAAGCAGGTCGAACTCCTGCGCTGCCTTCGCGAGATCCCTGGTGTGAAAAGGGTGTTCATAGGTTCAGGGATCCGCTATGACCTTGTGCTCGCAGATGCCTCAGGCTACCTTTCTGAACTTTGCCAGCATCATATCAGCGGGCAGCTCAAGGTTGCGCCGGAACATGTATCAGTTCTGGTAACAGATATGATGCATAAGCCCACGAGAGTTGTGTTCGATGAATTCAGGAAGAAATTCACAGCTGAAAACAAGAAGCTTGGAAAAGAGCAGTACATTATTCCATATTTTATGTCAGGTCATCCGGGCTGTACCGTAGAGAACATGGTTGAGCTGGCTGAGTATATACGCGATAATAATCTCTACACAGAACAGGTACAGGACTTCACGCCCACGCCGATGACAGCCTCGACATGCATGTATCATACCGGTATCGATCCTTTCACGATGAAAGAGGTGCATGTTGCGAAAGGCAGGGAAAAAAGGATACAGCGGGCATTGATGAGGTATAAGGATGAGAGGAATTACGAGCTGGTGTGTGAAGGTCTGAAGATGGTCGGAAGGGAGGAGTTGATCGGAAGAGGAAGTAAATGCCTGATAAATGGGGATTATTTATATTTGTAATACCAAATTAGAACATTAAATATGGTCGAACCTGGTTTCCTGAGGGATTTTGTATTTATTTTCGGTGTCGCGATAGGCATTACTTTTCTATTCCATCAACTCCGCATAGCTCCTATCGTGGGTTATCTTATCGCAGGAGTGCTTCTCGGTCCGTCCGTGCTGGGAGCAGCGAAGGATATTGCATCTATTGAGATACTGGCTGAGGTCGGAATTATTTTGCTGCTGTTCCTGATCGGGGTAGAATTCTCGCTCGGTGAACTTCTCAGGATGAACCGCAAAATGTTCCTGGGCGGTTTTCTTCAGATTTTTATAACTACGACTATTGTGACATTGATAGCGATTATTTTTGGAGCTTCGATCTCCCAGGGGTTGTTTGTGGGTTTTCTGGTAACAATGAGCAGTACTGCCATAGTGATGAAGATTTTTTCTGACCGCGGAGAGACAGATTCACCCCAGGGCAGGCTTACTACGGCGATACTTATCTTCCAGGACCTGAGCGTTGTTGCGATAGTGCTTCTTATGCCTATACTAGGGGGAAAATCGGGTTTTTCTGCCCTTGAGGTCGTATTGAAAGTCATATTTGCCCTGACATTCGTGGTCATGGTGATCGTGGTATCCCGTACTGTGGTTCCTTTTATGCTTAACCGGGTCGTCCGGACGCACAGCAGGGAGTTATTCCTGTTAAGCATAGTCCTGATCTGCTTTGGCACTGCCTATCTGACATCCCTTGTCGGTCTTTCACTCGCGCTTGGAGCATTTATCGCAGGACTTATCATCTCTGAATCCGAATACGGGCATCAGGCTTTCAGCGAGATGCTGCCTCTTAAGGATATTTTCAGCATCCTTTTCTTTGTATCGATTGGGATGCTTCTGGACACCGGTTCCGTGCTTCGCAATCCCTGGGTCGTACTTCTTGGGGTTGCGGGGATACTTTTGATCAAGTTCGCTGCTGCGACACTTGTTCCTGTTGTGCTGGGTTATCCCGCCAGGATCGGCATACTTGTTGGCGTAGCGCTCGCCCAGATAGGCGAGTTCTCTTTCATTCTATCAAAGGAAGGATTGAATTATGGTCTTATTTCAACCGATGATTACCAGGTATTCCTTGCATCTGCCATAATAACAATGGTGTTCACCCCTTTCATGATCCAGGGAAGCGCGAGATTTTCAGAAACATTTGAACGGCTGCCTTTACCCCGGGAAGTGAAGTTAGGGCGGTTCCATGAGGAAAGAATAGAGAAAGAGGATCTGAAGAATCACGTGATAGTTGTGGGTTTTGGTCTGAATGGAAGAAATGTATCAAGAGTGCTTGATGCATCCCGGATACCTTATGTGGTTCTTGAAATGAACCCTGAGACAGTGAAGATCGAGAAAAAGCGCGGGAATCCTGTTTTCTATGGCGATGCTTCCAGGGAGTCTATGCTTGAAATGGTCAATCTCAAGAACGCGCGGGCAGTCGTTATTGCGATTTCCGATGCTTCAGCCACGAGACGGATAGTAGAGTTGACGCGGCGGCTGAATCCTTCCGTATATATCATTGCAAGGACGCGTTATACGAACGAAATAAATCCACTGTATTCACTTGGCGCGAATGATGTGATACCTGAGGAATTCGAGACATCGATCGAGATAATCTCAAGGGTGCTGCACAGGTATTTTATCCCTGTGAACGAGATCGAGAAACACATTACAGATATCAGAAAGGACGGTTACGAGATGTTAAGGAACGTGAAGCATAAGTATGCGTTGTTCCCCGAGTTACAGCAGCATCTGCCTGATAGTGAGATCGAGACCGTCAGGATAAAGGGAGATTCTCCACTGGCAGGGAAGACGCTTGCACAGGTCGGATTCAGGCAAAAGTTCGGCGTAACTGTGCTTGCTATCCAGCGCGGGAAAGAGACTATCACCAATCCTGCGGGTAATACTCAGTTAGTATCAGAGGATATTGTTATTCTTATCGGAACAAGGGGCAGTATTGCAGGTATAACAGCAATAATGATGCCGCCGGAAAACCAGGAGAAGAAATAGATTATGTCATGTATAACAACAAAAGATTTGCTCGAAGAACTTGGCGATGATTTCAGAAAGTCGCTGAACGAACTGAGTTTTGAGAAAGCTGAAAAAGGGTTCAAAAAGATGAGGGATGTTGAAAGGAGTATCAATCAAAATACTGCGCTGAAGTCAGCATCGTTGTCAGGGTTTAGAAAATAGTATTCATCCAGACGAATAGAACGCGGATGCCGCGGATTACGCGGATACGCACGGATTTGATGTTTCTATTTCTGAATATAACATTTGGTATCTCCTTATTAGTGTAACACGGATAATTTGATCCGCGCGCATCCGCGTCATCCGCGCAATCCGTGTTCCAATTCGTTCGCACTTTTATATACACTAATTCCTCATGCTCGTTATCGGGGCTGGCATCCTTCCTCCCCTCAATATGAAGTCGCGGGAACTGAATTTACTGACATCCATCACATAGGTCTCACCCAGCAATCCACCGAAATTCACATAATCCCCTGCAATCTTTCCCGGCACAGGAATAAGCCTTACTCCCGTGGTCTTTCCGTTCACAACCCCTATGGAAAGCTCGTCGGCTATTATGCCTGAAATGGTCTCTGCAGGCGTATCGCCCGGGATAGCTATCATATCAAGCCCTACCGAGCATACCGCGGTCAGAGCCTCAAGTTTCTCGATTGAAAGCGCACGGCATTTCACAGCCTCGTTCATGCCGGAATCCTCGCTCACCGGAATGAACGTGCCGCTCAATCCGCCAACGTTCCCGGAAGCCATGGCTCCGCCTTTTTTCACAGCGTCAATGAGAAGCGCAAGCGCAGCAGTGCTGCCAGGCGCGCCCATCTTTTCGATGCCCATCATTTCCACTATCCCTGCTACAGAATCTCCCACTTTATTGGTAGATGCAAGCGATATGTCTACGATGCCGAAGGGTACGTCCATATTTGAAGCAAGTTCCCTTCCTATGAGTTCGCCAGCTCTTGTTATCTTGAACGCTGTTCTTTTTATGACCTCAGAAAGCCCTGTCAGGTCGCAATCCCTGTTCTTCTCTACAACGCTTCTCACTACGCCGGGACCGCTGATGCCTATGTTGAGCGAAAAGTCAGGCTCTCCAACGCCATGAAAAGCGCCTGCCATGAACGGGTTGTCTTCCGGGGCGTTTGAAAATACTGCAAATTTCGTACACCCGATGCCGTTCTCTGTCTTACTGGCGATGTCCTTCAGGATGTTCCCAAGCTTTATTATTGCATCCATGTTCATACCTGACACGGTCGAGGCGACGTTCAGGAAAGCGCACACCCGTTCCGTGCTTGAGAGCATCTCAGGAAGCGAATCTATCAGGCGCGAGTCTGCCCGGGTCATCCCTTTCTGCACCAGAGCACCGTACCCTCCGATAAAATCGATATTTGCATCACGGGCTGCCATGTCAAGCGCCCCTGCTATCTCAAGCGGCGCATCTTCCTTGCATGATTCAACTATAAGTGATACCGGCGTCACCGAAACCCTTTTATTGATTATTGGTATACCATATTTATCCTCGATCTCCCCTGCCTCTTGCACGAGCCTCTTTCCGTATTCAGTGACCTTGTTGTAAACATTTGACTTAAAGATCCCGATATCAGTATCGATGCAGTCTTTCAGGTTGATCCCAAGCGTCACGGTCCTGATGTCGAAATTATGATACAGTGTCATACGCACTGTTTCCATGACCTCATCGAGTGAATATTCCATACCTACACCCTGTGCATCGCCTTGAAAATGTTCTCATGCTGGACTTGAATATTTAAATCCATCTGCTTTTCTATCTCTGCGAACTCCTTTTTTATATCTCCTATTGATGCCCTGGAATCCGCCATATCAGCCAGCATGGTCATCACAAAATAACCGTCCATGACTTTCTGGTTCAGGTCTTCGATATTGATATTATGCTTGAATACCGCGTTTGAAATGCGGGCTATTATTCCTTTCTGGTCTTTTCCTATTACTGTTATGAATACAAGGTCTTTGGGCATTTGGTCCTCTTTTTTATTGGTTCCACTTTTTGGTGCAGTCTTTGTCTGGTGGGGAGTTAAATTTTATCATGGAGGATTTAAAAAAGTCTGGTGTATTATTTAATTCACATTATATTTTCTTGAGACGAAGCATTTAATCTGCGTTCATCCGCGTTTATCTGCGGTTCCGTTTCATCAGACTCCATAGCAATCAATAACGATCATTACCTCAAATCCAGCCGCAGATGAACATTTTGCAATGCAAACACATGATAAACAAAAAAGAACCAATGGATTCTAATTTTAACCTGAAATTAGGTTGCCATGTCTTTAGAGATATATTTAAACCGCAGATGAACGCAGATAAACGCAGATTTGTTGCACCGGATTTATTCATCCGTGGTTATAATACGTGTGGGCGACGTCAACTGGCGCAACGGTTGACGTGGATGCGCCAACTCCGAAACTCTGCGGGTTCTCGACTCCGCGCACCCGCATGGCACAGCCATGCGGGGACATGCCCTCCAGAAGCGTGACTCTGGAGGCTCGCGACTCTGGGCGTCTTCATCCGCAGTTAATATCATACAGAAATCTAAGAATCACCTTAAAGTTCCTCCACCTGTTTCAGCATCCCATCAATGATCTCCAGTCCCTCATACCAGAATCGTGGATCATCAAGCGATATCCCGAAATCCTCAAGAAGTTTTTCAGGCGTGTCCTTCCCCCCTGAAGAAAGCAAATTCAGATACTTCGGGACGAAACTATCGCCTTCTTCCATGAACATCTTATAAAGAGAAAGTACAAGCAGTTCTGCAAAGGCATAGGCATATACATATCCCGGCGCATGGAGGAAATGGGGGATATAACTCCACCAGACCGAATAGTTTTCAGTAAGTGTGACTGAATTCCCGAACATTTCTTTCTGGGTATTTATCCAGTGTTCGCCAAAACGCTGTGGCGATAGCTCACCATTATCTCGTCTATCCCTGTGTACTGCATCCTCGAACCTGTTCATGGCTATCTGCCTGAACACAGTGGCGAATATCTCTTCCAGTTTGACTGTCAGCAGGTTCACTTTTTCATCCCTGTCAACTGCTTTTTCAATAAGCGACCTGAACACGAGCATCTCCCCGAAAACAGAGGCTGTCTCGCTTGTTATAAGCGGGGTCTGGCTGTTAAAGTAACCCTGACCTCCTGCAAGATACTGGTGGACGCCGTGACCCAGTTCATGAGCCAGGGTCTGCACATCACGTTTATTTCCTGAGTAGTTGAGCAACACGTAGGGATGCACATCCGGCGTGCAGGGAGATGAAAAGGCGCCCCCGATCTTACCTGGTATGATGGGCGCGTGTATCCACCTTCCTTCAAAGAATTTCAGGGCAATGTCACTCATCTGCGGGGAAAAGTCATTGTATGCTTTAAGCGCCATTTCCCTGCCTTTATTCCAGGGTATCTTCTTTTCCGAGGATGCAGGAAGCGGGGCATACCTGTCATAATCGAATAGTTCATCGTACCCCATAAGTTCTTTTTTCAGTCTGTAGTATCTCTGCGGTATGTCATACCTGTCTTTGACCGCACCCACGAGCGCATTGACTATTTTTTCATCTATCTCGTTGTCAAGGTTCATTGAACTTATCCAGTCAGGATATTTGCGAAGCCTGTCCTTTATCATCTTCTCTGCAAGGATGGTGTTGAAGATATGCGTCAGGATATGATCCTGTGACGAGAGTCCTTCCGTGAAATCCTTTGCTGCCTTTATCCGTACCTGGCGGTCGGTATGGTAAAGCTCTGCCAGCACTTCTTCTTCTGCCCTGCCACCGAATTTCGTCTGGGATATCACTTTTTCAAAGAGATTGTTCCAGCTGCTTGCGCCGACCGGAGATATCTCTGCAAGGAGTCTTTCTTCTGTCTCGGATAATAAATGAGGACGGTATTTCCTGAGTTTCGTAAGATAGTGCCTGTATTTCCCCATTGCAGGATCTTCAAGGAGAGATTCTGCTTTTTCATCATCAAGAGAAGCCCATTCCAGATCGAAGAATACCATTTCTTTGCTGAACTGGCTCATTATCTCCTTTTGCTTTTGCAGGAATGCGCCCGCCTCCGGGTTCTTCGATTGCGTGGCGAAATTAAGATATGCGTATGATGTTAACCTCGTGGAGCTTTGTTCTATCTCCTCCATTTCCGTAACTGCATTCAACAATTCTGACGGCGAAATGACTCCTGTTTTTCCCCTGTATTTTGTTGAAAAAACGCTTATTTTGCTTTTTATGGTCTCGATATCGCTATTGATATTCTGGTCTTTTAAATCCAGGTATAGATGCGTCAGGTCCCATGTGATCTCCTCGCTTCCCAGTTTTTGTTTCATGACTTATAATTTGGGAATAATGTCTATTAATGTTAACTGATGGGAAAATATTGACAATTAAATATTAAACTTTGGTGCCAATGGGTCGAGAATTGGCAACCTGCGAACTTCACCGGGCAATCCAATTCCAGAAACAACACCAACAACTTCATGGATCAAAAACCAATACTCAAAGAGTTCTTTTTCATTTTCGCCATAATTTTCGAATTTATTTATAGTAGGCGCAGGCTTTCCTGCTTGCTGTAACTACCATGGCTTTGTACTTTCCATCTACGTTCTCTTTAAAGTGATCTGCGATATCTCTGGCAACAAGCTCGATCCTTTTGGGATTCTCAAGGAACATATTTATTGCATTGAGCCGCTTCTTTACACCCTCTTCCACTCTGTCCCTTAGATCATCAGGCAGTTCCTCAAATTCTACCTCAAGAAATGTCTCAAGCATATCTTTTTTCAGGTGAACTTCCTTTTCAAGCCTCGGCTGGTAGACAAGTTTTACAGTGAAACCATCATGGATCGAGTCTGTTATGAAGTACCTGTCAAGATATTTCTCTTCTGGGGGATAACTGAACTCAAGATAGGTGTCCTTGCCTTTTTTCGATATTGGGGTTCCAGTGAGGGAAAAGAAGAAGGCATTTTTCAGGATGGATTTCATTTGCCCTGCCATTGTCCCATACTGGCTCCTGTGCCCCTCGTCTATGAAAGCCACAACGTTCTTTCTTGTAAGGATTGTCTCTTTTTGCTTTGATAGCTCATCAAGTTCTTTTTGAAGCTCGCTCAGTTCTTCTATCCTGAACTTATGTATCAGGGTTATCATTATGCCCCGCCTGCCTTTTCCTTCATCGTGTTTCATGACTTTTCTTAATTCATCGATGGAACCAATGATCTCTGGTTTTTCTATGTCAAGAGAGTTAAATTCGGTATAGAGTTGCTCTTCCAGCTCGATCCTGTCCACGATGAAAAAGATAGAGGGATTTTCAAGGCTCTTCAAGTGATAGAGTTTGTGGGCTGCAAATATCATGGTCAGCGTCTTGCCAGACCCCTGCCAGTGCCATATCAGCCCTTTGTTCTTTTCCTCCTCTCCTTTCAGGTTCGCTGAAACCCTGTTTACGATCTTCCTTGCTGCCCTGTACTGCATGTACCTTGCGATGATTTTCGTGGCATTTCCCATTTCCACCCTGAAGAACATGAAATTGCGGATGATATCCAATAATGTGTCCTTTGAGAGCATCTCAATGGTGGAATCAATAGCGTCTTTTCCTCCTTCCTTCCATTGATCGGCTTTGACCTCTTCCTGCCATGGAACGATGGGAAAATACACGGCTGTCTGCTCTGAAGCTATGCCTATCTGGACATACTTGTAAAGTTCCGGAACCGTTTTTTCATAGTCCTTTATCTGCCTGTATGCATCAAACCAGTTCTCAGAGAAGCTTGCAGCCGTGATAGACCACCTGCCTGCTCACTATGAACTCGTTATTATCCATTTCTTCAAAATCGACAAGGGATTTTTCTGTGAACTTTGGCATGGGTCTTATGACTTCTCCTTCCCCATGCAGCATTTTTTGTATTTTTTCCCCGAGCCACAGGAGCATGGGTCGTTTCTTCCGATCTTTTTTTCTTTAGGTTTGATTTCCTCAATCGCAGGTTCAGAATAATCATCTTTTAGTACAGAGTCAATTTCGTCTTCAAATTCATCATCGTCTTCATCGTCTTCGTCATCTTCTTCATAGTTTATCATATGTAGATTTTCAATATTCTCCCGTGAGAAATGGTTAAGCGGATCAGCGGTATTTCTCTTGAAATCTCTTGCATCCATATCAGAGAAAACGCCATTTATGACCTCTTCAAGTTCATCCTCCTGTACAAACGGATCATCAATTATTCCATCCTCAAATGCCCTGTGGATATCAGGCATTACAGAAGGATCATGGAATGAGGCAAGATCATCTGCAACAAGACCCGCAAATGTGCCATCCTGGGTGGTTTTTAACAGCTTTGTCAAATGCTGCTTGATGTCATCTTGATGATGTGGAAATTTTTTGCCCAATGCTGCAAGAGCAGAAGTTGCTGCTAATCTTACAAAAGTTTCAAGGGTTTCATCATTTGTAAATTCCTTGATGGGCTCTATGAAATCTTCCCCGAACGCGACCAGCAGGCTTGCTGCATCTTCTGTCAACCAGTTACCCAGATCATCTTCATGATATCGAATAATATCCAGTAAAAGCTCAAATGATTCTTTGCTCTTTATGAGTGCAAGGATGTGTATGGCATGTAACGGAGACCAACCATCTCCAGGACCACCGCTGCGCCAGTGTTTGCCGTATTGTAACAATTTCCTGAGAAAGAAAACGGCATCATCCCTTTTTGCGATCTCCTTTGCAAGCGTTTTATTTACATAAAGCCCAAGTTCGACCATTATTTCTATCAGCACTGCTACTGGATATTCGGGAATATCGTCTTTTATGTCATCCCACTCGAATTCAGTTTCCTGACTTATTAAATCTGATAAGTCGTCATCTTTATTGGAGTTCATATTTCATTCCTATTTTTCTAAATTCCCAAGTTCATCATTTTAACACATACCTGAATATATAGACACTATCTCTTTTTGCTTCTGGAAGAAGACTATCCACCTGCGTCTTCACTTCTTGTTCCGTTTGTCCGGATGCAAGTATAATATCTTCAAAAATTGCAAACCACCTGGATGCTAACCCTATCTCTGATAGTCTCTTTTTTACTCTTCTGGTGTTTGACTTGCCGATCTCCTGATAATAAATTTTATAAAACAAAGGATTTTTTCTAAGGAGTTGCCTGATTTCATCCCAAAATTGCGCCCTGTTAGCTTCGCTCCTGACATAAAACCTGAGCAATTCTTCATCTGATCCTTTAGTCTCACTAATTGGGGTATCAAGAGAGAGTATAATGCCGAACTTGCTTTTAGCGGTCTGGTAATTTACCTTGATATTCTTCTTTATACCACTTCCGAAGAGAATATTATGGAATTGGAAAAGCCCATAATGAATTATCTTGCCTTTAAATGGCAGAAGAACAGTTCCAACAAGCGATGGTATATAAGGAGGTGTAATATCCTCAATTTCATCAATCAAACCGATGACTCCATAAGCTTTTTGTTCATCATCTTTTAAAAAAATGCTATGGTTCTTTAAATGGGTGACTATGTAAAACCTGCCTTTTACAAAGTTTTTCCAGCTTTTAATTATGTCAAGTTCATATTGATTGAAATTAAAAGGATTTTCTGCAACAAATGAATCAATCAATTCAGTATTTGCAAATATTTTTTCATGAATTTCCAGTACTTTATTCAAATCCTGGTTCTTGAAGTCTGGTGTATTTATTCCATTGATAACAGGATATTTCTTATTTACATAAAATAAAAGCGACCAGTTCAATCTGTAGAACAAATCTTTATCTTCTGTAGACAATATCATTTTTTCACCCGAGATTCTATAATGCAGTCCATATTTTTAGTATTAAAAATCAAAGAAAATATCATGAGAACCGCATTTCCCGCATACTGCCGAGTTGATAAGTCCCCTGCTATCATTAAAAATTCCCGCTGTGATCCCATGCTTCTTTACACCATATTTCTTATTCAATGTCTCGTCAAGCCAATCCTCTTCTTCTTTACTATCGGGACATCTTGATATGACAAAATACCTGCCATTCATTTACACGCTCCATGACCTTCTCATCTTTGAACTTGAACCATCTTTCTCTCTCCTTCGGATAAGAGTTCAGCACATCTTTAAACCGCCTGAATGCGCCGCTTCCTGATATCGCAATACTTAGTTTTTCTTTAAGATTTGCCCCCTTTACGGTTTCAATGTACTCTTTCATATCTTCATAGCCAACCTGAGATTCTGCGATTGGGAGATATCTATAACGTTCTTTTGAGTCTTCGTCTACCATTTCATCAAGTTCTTCTCTTTCGGCTTCATCCAGAAAATCAAGGGTAATCCCACCTGTCTCAAGGTCAAGGTAATATCTATGGTCATCAGAAGAGTCTTCAAAAGCCGCGCATAATTCCTGCATGTCGATGGGCAATTGGATTTTTTCTGGCATTATTCATCACCGCCATTGGATTTTTTATCAGCAGGGATCCGGGAACCACAAGCAGGGCAAATCAATATATTTTTATCTTCTTTTGAATAGTCCAAAAATGTGAAATGGTGACATACCTTTTGCCTCTCTTCACCTTTGGCACCTGTCATTTCGAAAATCAGATACTGTGCCCATTCATTTATGGAAATGTTGCAGCCTCCATTTGTTGCAAGATAATTAAGATCGGGAAGTGCATCATTTCCGATTTGAAGAATTATGTCAGAAACGTCCTCTTCGCGTCCATCAATATCATCGTCATCCATACTGTGATCCCAAAGAGCAAGTTCTATGGTATATGCAAGCGGCCTTACAGATTTAGCTCCTAATGCCAGTATTTGCTTTTCAGCCATCTGGCGCCTCTTTTTTCTCCCTGAAAATAACTGCATAGCAATATCGACGATTTTGTCAAACTCTTCTGCTTCAGTTTCATTTCTTAAATATGGATTCATGTTTTTATCTCTAAACCGGTTTATTGATAATCATTTCTATTTTTATCTCAAGTCTTATCATGTTCTCTCATAACATCAACCGGCGTCATAACGTCCTTGTTTATATCGTAAACCGATGGATTCCACGTAACAAGGGCATCGCTATATTGTTCTGCATGTGCTCCAACGATTAAGTTCGGCAGTTTGCGTTTCAACGAACTTATTTCACAACAAGTTCTTTGCAAAAAGCTCACCAGATCATTTATGATCTTTGAGGACGTATATTTACCTTCAATATTGTTTACGGCTAAGAACCGCTGCAACTGCTTCTTTTCATTTGCTGAATCTTTTGATAGATAAATGCCGATATATAGTTCGACATATACTAAATCTGAAATATACACCTCATGTCCCTCATTTTTTATCCATGCAAAAAAACTATCTGTATCATCTGAAAATCTATCCTCTTTGAAGTGACTCAATATTACATTCGTATCCAGTGAATACTTCATTTCTTCCCCCGCATCCAGTTCACTATTTCAACTGCATCATCCATTTCTTTAAAAACAGGATGTTTGCGCCATGCCCCTCTTGTTTCTTTCATGACTTGATCCCAGTTCTCATCTATTTTTTCTACCTGGATTTTTCCGCGCTTATTCGAGATATCCAGGACGTCGCCAACTGCAATCCTTGCTTTTTTCCAGATATCTTCAGGGATTGTAATTTGATGCCTCCGTGCTACTTTTGTTTTCATCTTATCACCTATAATACGATTGTATAAATCGGAACATAAAGTTAATTTTAGCTCTCTTCCTCCCCGTCAGCAGCTCATTCATCAGCCCCTTCTTCACCCTCTCCAGCTTCTCCTTCCTCCTGCGCTCAAGCTCAAGCTTCCTGTCGGCGGCGCTCAGAATTTCGGCGATATGGCGCTGTTCGGGGAGAGGGGGGAGGGGGATTAATATTGATTTTACTTGTTTATAGTTCAGTCCTTGTCTTTGTCGCTCCTGCTTGTAAACTCATGATTTGGTTTTGTCCATTAGCTGAAGAGAGGTAATAAGATGCAAAAATTGGAATAATTACTTCCGAAAATCGTATACAGCAGACATGCTGATTGACATTGGCTTCAGATACTGATTTTGGTATAATAGCAACTCTACCAATAGAGGCTCCAGTAATATTTAATAAAAGATCTCCTGAGAATACGACAGATCGATCCATATATTTGTGAGTTTCTTTAGAAATATAAGCAACATCAGATAGATCTAACTTGTTCATTAGAACATTCTGAGATCTTATTAAGGGAATTCCATGGTCTAAATATGTTAAAGCGCCGCCACGTGGTGTGAGACCACTACCGACATGACCAGTCACATCCCCCAACTTCACCACACATCCCACTCCTCTGGAATCTCAGTACTCAATTCTTTACTGAACTTAAACCTCTCATGCCCTATCCCCCTCGTCAGCAGCCTCTGCATCAACCCTTTCTTCAGGCGCTCCGTCCTCTCGATGGCATCTTTTCTCGACCCATGTAGGTACTTTGAACTCCACCTTTGCCATGAGTACTTCATTTATTCTATAAAGATATAAATCTATTGCTTATCAATAAGTTATTTAATAATTAACTTATGATTTCGAATAAGTAATGCTTGGTTTTATTTTCAATCTGGAAGCAATGGCTCACTCATACGCTCCCGCACTCTCCAACCTGCATATAATACTTATGTTACTTGAGTTTGAACTTCAGCGAATGGCATGCAGGACAGCGAAGGTTCTTTCCTATTCCTTTGAATTCCTTGCAGCAATCGATGCATACATATTCACATATTGTGGCATCACCCGAAATATCTACATCAAACAGATCTCCAACACTGCACATACATTTCACCTCTCTTGAACATTCGTAATCATACGAATTGTTGGTTTTGATACTATATAGGTATTTTCCCGATTGAATTCCAAATATACTGCCATACGATCCCAATTTGCAAAAGTATTAATTCACTCAAATCCGTTCTGTGTTCTGCCAATGACTACGATACTCGGTATTGAAGGAACTGCATGGAACCTGAGCGCAGCCATCGTTGATGAGAAAGATGTGTTAGCCGAGACCACAGCCACATACATGCCAGCTTCAGGCGGAATCCACCCGCGCGAGGCTGCGCAGCACCATGCCAGCCATATAGGTGAAGTGGTCAGGGAAACCTTCAACAAATGCGGGAAGAACATTGATGCTGTTGCCTTCTCTCAGGGTCCGGGTCTCGGACCGTGCCTGCGCACAGTGGCGACCGCTGCAAGGGCGCTCGCCCTGTCCCTGGACGTACCGCTCATAGGTGTGAACCACTGCATAGCACATATTGAGGTTGGGAGATGGAAGACACCGGCTCACGACCCGGTAACGCTCTATGTCAGCGGGGCGAACTCGCAGGTACTGGCATACAGGGCAGGATACTACCGCGTCTTCGGGGAGACGCTCGATATCGGCATAGGGAATGCGCTTGACAAATTCGCAAGGTCTGTGGGACTGCCGCATCCCGGTGGTCCCAGGGTTGAAGAACTTGCAAAGCAGGCAGCGCGGTATATACCTCTTCCATATACTGTAAAAGGCATGGATTTCTCTTTTTCAGGTCTCTCAACAGCAGCGCAGGATGCTAATAAAAAACACGCGCTGCCCGATGTTTGCCATTCATTCCAGGAGACTGCTTTTGCGATGCTTGTGGAAGTGACAGAGCGGGCTGTAGCGCATACAGGGAAAAAAGAGGTGCTCCTCGCAGGCGGCGTTGGGGCGAACTTGCGCCTACGCGAGATGCTTGCGATGATGTGCGAGGACAGGGGCATTGAGTTCTATGTACCTGAGAAGCGGTTCATGGGCGATAACGGAGCCATGATAGCCTATCTCGGGTTGCTGATGTATAAAGCAGGCTACAGGACGCAGATCACTGATTCCCGGGTAAATCCGGATTACAGACCTGATGACGTGGTGGTCAAATGGAGATGATAGCAAGCGGCGCTGAAGCCGTAATAACTCTTGATGGGAAAACCATAATCAAGACAAGGGTTCATAAACGCTACAGGCTGAAAGAGATCGACTATACCTTAAGGCGCGACAGGACGCGTACCGAAGCGAGGCTTATCTCAGAGGCTCGAAGATGCGGCGTCCCCACACCGATAATCAGGGATGTAACTGAGTTTGAGATAAAGATGGAATATATCGATGGAGATCCCCTCAAAAAGATCATAACTCCGGCGCTCTCAGAACAGGCAGGCGAACTTGTCGGGAAACTTCATTCATGCGGTATCGTGCACGGGGACCTTACTACGTCAAATATCATGTTGAGGGACGGGAAGTTATTCCTTATCGACTTCGGACTTGCCTACATAGACGGTACGCTGGAAGCAAGAGGCGTGGATATACATGTGCTTTTCCAGACCTTCGAGAGCACGCATGAGGATCATGAAGAGCTTATCGAAGCATTCAAAAAAGGATACAAACTGACGTTCTCGGGCGCTGATGAAGTGATCAAAAGGGTGAGTGAGATAGAGTCCCGCGGAAGGTATGCCTGACATCTGAAGCATTCCGTGATTTTCGAACTTCACTATAACAAGAGATAATCTCACCCGTTCTCTCATAAATGCGAAGTCCGCGGGGCAATTTTTCGGCAAACTCCTTTCCACGCAGAGCTTTCAGTAAAATACTTATCTCCCTGCTTTCCAAAAGTTCCTGAGGTATTACAAAATCGTATTCTTCATCCGCGATTTTGATGAAATCAAGACCATTCAGTTCAGCAACAGTGCGGATTCCAACCCCGGCATCTGCTTTTCCCAATTTTACTGCCGCTGCGACTGCGCTGTGTGTTTTTGCCTCTGTGTGATAACCTTCTATGCTGCCGGCAAGCTCCTCAAAAGATATTCCTTTTGTCGCTGCGATCTCTTTGAGTTTCATATCAACAAGAACCCGTGTTCCTGAACCCGTGTTCCTGTTGATGAACCTCATATCAAGAATATCCTCAAAACCAGTGATACCGCTGTCCTTTCTAACTATCAAGCCCTGTTCCCTCAGATAGCCCTTGACAAGCACAGCATTCTTAATACCGAACCTCTCAAGGAATGGCAGATTATATTCTCCTGACTCGTCAAGAAGATGCACTCCTGCGATGTCCGCAGTGCCGTTGCGTATTGCGCTTAAGCCTCCGGATGAGCCGGTATTGATCACCCTCATGTTAATGCCGGAGATATCAGTAAGTACATCGAGCCCCAGGCAGTGGCTGCCAACGAAAAGCAGCTCAGGTGTCTCTATTTCTCCAAACAGGGTGACCTCTACACCTTCACCTGCCTCTATCATCTCGATCTCGGATGGTATCTCGATAAAACCGTCTGCCTCTGAAAGCGTGGTTATCGCGCCAGAACCTTTCTCTATCGGATACGCAAATCCCCTGACAAGCCCCACAGGAAGAAGCTGGCTTCTCCCATCAGTCCGGATCCGGGATGCAATTTTCGCCTGCACTTTCAGACGCTCCTGTTTTTTCCCTATTGTTTTTCTTATCACCGGAGCGATAAATTCATTAAAAATGGTAAGCGATGATGCAGGATATCCAGGAAGACCAAAAATTGGTTTCCCGAAAATCTTACCTATTATCGCTGGTTTCCCGGGTTTGATGTCTATCCCGTGGGCAAGGAGGGTGCCATTATCACCTATTATCCTGTACATCATGTCGCCAGTTCCTGCTGATGTGCTGCCTGAAGTAAGTATGATATCGCACGCTTTTGCCGCTTTTTCAATTGATCTTTCCATTTCTTTCAGTTCATCTTTTATTATTCCGCAGTAGACCGGTTCTCCGCCGCATTCTTTTACTGCAGAACCTATAGAAAAAGAATTGATATCATATATCTGTCCTGGCTTGAGTTCATCACCTGGCTGCACCAGTTCATTTCCTGTTGAGATTATGCCCACCTTAAGCCGGTTAACCTTAACAGTCCGCCTGCCTGAAGCAGCAAGCAGTCCTGTTTCCCTTGGTCCAACAGGTATTCCCTTCTTCAGCAGCCTCTCACCAGCCATGATATCTGCGCCTGCATGCATCACATTTTCATTGATAGAAACCGGACGCAGTATCAGCACATCCTCATCCATTCTTGTGTACTCCACCATCACAACAGAGTCCGCGCCCGCAGGCATGACTGCGCCGGTCGCTATCTCGACAGCTTCTCTATCTTCTATTTTAATATCCGGATTTACTCCCGGAAGTATAGAACCCGCAAGCTTTAAAGGAACCGGTCTATCCTCGCGCGCCTTAAAAGTGTCAGCTGCGCGAACAGCAAAACCGTCCATGGAAGCCCTGTCAAAAGGAGGTACGTCCACTTCCGAGAAAACATCCTCTGCAAGAATAAGCCCTGAAGCATCCTGGATGTTAACCTCAGAAATGCCAGCCCGGATACCGAGGCTTTCTATTATTCTCTTTGCACCGTTGATAGTAACAAGTTTTCTGAACTCTTTTTGCACATCATTTTATCATGAGGTTTTAAGTTAAATCATTTATCCATGGCTTATTCATGGCTTTAAACTCTACTGCCAAAAAAACCAAAAGCTATTTATACAAAACAATAGTTGTGGAAACCCTAAAAACGCATAACTATAATAACGTTAACCGCATAAAAACGTCAAATAAAAAAGTAGGCAGGAAAAAATGCAAATGAGATCGGGTATATTTATAATATTAACTGGTGTTTTTTTACTTCTTGTTCCGAATGTGACCGCTTCCGATAATTCATGTATCGATTGTCACAAGACAATTTCTCCCTTCATCGAGATACAGAAACAGTTTAACCAGATAAGGGTAGAACATCTTGAAAAGAACGTGACGTGCTCCCTTGAATGCCATGAGGACCGCGTAAGGCAGCTTGCAACTGCAAATTATCAGCAGTGGTCTGAGTCAACGCATGCCCTGAAAGGAGTTACCTGTGAGGTATGCCACGGCGGCGACCCTAAAGTTGCAGATAAAGCCGGCGCGCATAAGAACATCGTTGCACGAACTGATCCGGAAAGTCCTGTTTATTATACAAATGTTCCGAATACCTGCGGAAAATGTCATTCAAAAGAACTGACCACATTCCAGAGCAGCAAACATTACCAGAAACTTGAAGCGCTAAAACTTGCTCCAACATGCACCACATGCCATGCACCCCACAGGTTCACATTGCTTGACCCCGAAGAATTCAGGAATTTCTGCGGGAACTGCCATTCACTCTATAAAAAAGTTGCGCCGTATGATATCCCTGTCAAGGCAGAGTATTTGATGGGAAGATTAAATAAACTGAAATTCAATATCGATATGGCGAACAAGGACATATTCTGGGCAAAACAGAACGGGACAGACACAGTCCAGGCACAGAAGCATGCGGACAACGCACTGGAAACCCTCAGCAGCCTGGCAGTACTGTGGCATGAATTCAACCTCACTCACTTCGAAGTCGAACTGGATTCAGCCAATGCCGAAGTCAAGAGAGCGGAAAATATTGTAAAGCCGGCAACGCCTTCTCCTGAAAAGACAAAAGCGCCAAAAATACCGGGATTTACGGGATCTTTCGTATTCATCTCAATGGCTGCTGTATTGTTCCTTATGAGAAGAAACAGGGACTGATGACAACATTAAAGTCACAGGTGAATAAGTAATGCAGCCACACTTAAAAAAAGTATGTATGATATTAATAGTTGTCATAATCGGATTTCTCTTCGTCCGCTCCCTTATTGTTCCCGAATCATTCGGGCAGTACGGGTGGTATAGAGGAGATTCCGTTGCCGAACTCAGGGATCTGCCAGTAGGATATGCCGGATCGGGAGGCTGTGGTGATAAAAATTGCCATAAGACGATATATTCGATATGGGTAGACTCTGGGCACAAGACCGTGAATTGCGAAACATGCCACGGTCCTACAAATAATCACGTAATTGACACACGTATCATGCCCGCTCCCGCAGATGATTCAAGAGAGTTTTGCGGACTGTGTCACTTTAAACAGGCAGCAAGACCCGTTGATTTCCCCCAGATAGACCCGGAAACGCACGGCGAGAACTTAAAATGCGCTTACTGCCATAACCCGCATAAGCCCTGGTTCTTATAAGGAGGCATAATTATGGATATAACAAGACGAGAATTTACTAAATTCGGATGCAGGGTTATTCTTGGAGCGGCGGCGGGTACAGCTATCATTGAGTCCATCGCTTTAGGGGGCGCACAAGAAGTATCTTCAAAAAAAGAATATGATTGGAACGAGCATTACTGGGGATACGTTGTCGATACTCACAAATGCATCGGGTGCGGCAGGTGCGCCAATGCATGCAAGCTTGAGAACCATGTTCCTTTTGACGAGCCGGTATACAGGACATGGATCGAAAGATACAGGATAACAAGAGAAGGAAGAGAGGAGACTGTAAAGATTGATTCTCCTAACGGGGGAATTGACGGATTTACAGACGATATTCCGGCAGAAAAAATTAAAAAAGCGTTTTATGTTCCCAAGATATGCAACCACTGTGACAATCCGCCATGCGTGCAGGTCTGTCCTGTTGGCGCCACGTACCTGACAGAAGACGGCGTGGTCCTTGTTGACTATGATTACTGCATAGGGTGCAGGTACTGCATCCAGGGATGCCCTTACGGCGCCAGATATTTCAATATCGAGAAAGGAACTGCTGATAAATGTACATGGTGCTATCACAGGATAACAAAAGGTCTCCTGCCAGCATGCGTCCAGGCATGCCCGGTCGGTGCAAGGAAATTCGGAGACCTGAAAGATGAGGAAAGTGAGGTCAATAAGATACTGGATAAAGAAAGGATCAATGTTCTAAAAGCTGACCTCGGAACAAAACCAAAAGTCTACTACGTCGGACTGGACAGAGAAGTGAGATAATGACGGCAGAAAATCTTATCTGGGGATACATTTACCCAAATGAAGCTGAAATTCAGTGGAGCATACTCATAGTATTATACCCGTATATAACGGGTCTTGTTGCGGGAGCGTTCATCGCATCATCGCTTTATCATGTTTTCGGAAAGCAGGAGATCAAACCGGTGGCGAGGTTCGCCCTTCTTACAGCCCTGGCTTTCCTTCTGGTCGCTACGATGCCTCTTCTAACCCATCTTGGTCATCCGGAAAGAGGTATAGAGATCATGTTCACACCACATCTTACATCAGCTATGTCAGGCTTTGGTTACATATATTCATTTTATCTGATAATAGTGGTGCTTGAGATATGGCTGTCATTCAGGGAAGATATCGTTAAGAACGCCCTTAAGTTTAAAGGCTGGAAAAAGCTTTTGTATTCATCGCTTGCTCTTTTTTCGTACGACATATCAGAGAAGGTGCTTCATGATGATGAAAAACTTGCAAGGAAACTTGCCATCATAGGCATCCCTTCAGCAGCGTTCCTGCACGGTTATGTGGGTTTCATCTTCGGTGGCATTAAAGCCAACCCCTGGTGGTCCACGCCTCTTATGCCTATCATATTCCTGATGTCAGCGATCGTGTCAGGGATAGCGCTACTGATACTTCTTTATCTCACTGCCTCATGGTTAAGGAAAAAAGTCATCAACCACAAGACACTTCTTTCACTCGCCCATTACCTGTGGATATTCCTTATACTGGACGTGGCGCTTGAACTGCTTGAGATAATAAGCATGAAATACGAGTCGCTTGAAGAGATAGAGATAATAGACAGGCTGCTATCAGAAAAGATCGCAACCACGTTCTACGGTGTGCAGCTCACCCTGGGGATATTCATACCGTTCGTGCTTTTGGTCATGGTAATGATCATGAAAAACAGGGAACAACTGAAAACCCTTATGATCGCAATATCTTCTATCTTTGTAGTGATAGGCGTATTCGCCATGAGGTGGAATGTTGTAATAGGAGGACAGGAGATCTCAAAGAGTTTGAGCGGCACGATGACCTATGTACCGGTCTTCTTCAGCCAGGAGGGTGTGCTGCCTGCTTTGATAATAATGATCCTTCCCTTTATCATTCTCGCGGTCCTGACCTATATACTCCCACCGTGGAAGGATATGGATGCAGAGATGGAATGATCCATAACGCAAGGTATTTATTCCTGCAAATCATCATGAACCCTAACCTACCAGAATGAAAAACGGGTACTATGTTCTGGCTTTATGGTTAAATAAAATTGGAATTATGAACTGCATAATCCTGGATATGATACTTAAAATCACAAAACGGTGGAACCCAAAAATGTTTTTAAAAACACAGACACAAAAAAAGTTATTTCTAAGATCGTCATTAAGCTGCATTATACTGGTATTTTTTGCTCTCTGGGCAGGAGCGGCATCTCTTAATAATTCCTGCGTTGACTGTCACAGCACATTGTCACCTTTTAATGATGAACAGATCCGGCTGAACGAGATACGAATGAACCATACTTTGAAAAACATATCCTGTTCGTTTGAATGCCATGAGGATGTAATAAGGAAAACAGCCTCGGACAATTTCCAGCAGTGGTCAGATTCTATCCATTCAGAATATTATGTTACCTGCGACAGATGCCACGGCGGAAATCCGGATGCTAAAAGCAAAACCGGATCTCATGGATCCATGAAGGGAATAAACGATACGGACAGTCCTATCTATTTCATGAACATCCCGGATACATGCGGGGAATGCCATTCTGAAGAAATGGAGCATTTCAAGAATACGATGCATTACCAGAGATTAAAAGCGCAATCCTATGCCCCGTCCTGTGTTACCTGTCATAAGCCGCACACATTCAAAGTACTAAAAGCATCTGAAATGACCGCCCTGTGCAGCGTATGCCACAATCCAAGAGATCAGATCGCAACTGCAAGCGTTCCAATCGACGCAAAAAATGCTCTTGAAAAACAGAAAGAATTCCGGAACGAATTATTAAAGGCAAAACAAGCCGTAGCTGCAGATAAAGATGCGCGAAAAGATATTTCCCATGCGCAGGTCGACCTGGATAAAGCCCAGGCAGTGATGAATGACATTCCTTCATTATGGCATCAATTCAACCTGAAGGATTTTGACAGGCAGATCCAGAACGGCATAGACTCTGCTAAAAAAGCCGAATCCAAGACCTCGCCCTTAGAGCCGACTGTACCCCGAACTCCTGGTTTTGGAATTGTAATGGTATTTACTATCCTTGCCATATCATATCTTTTGAGAAAGCGGTGAGTGATACAGATGGATAAAATATCACTTACAGCAGCCTTGAAAAGCTGGATCTCCAGACATAAAATACCCATCGCGATCATATTGATAGTACTAATTTCCGCTACTGTCGTGATCTCTGAAAAAGTTCTTGACATCAGCGAGAATCCGGCATTTTGTGGAAAGAACTGCCATATAATGAGACCGTATTATGATTCATGGAAAACGTCATCGCATAATGATGTAAGATGTGTTGAATGTCATTATGAACCAGGACTGATCGGTCATGTCAAAGGTAAGATCAACGGACTTATGCAGTTCTACAGTTATGAGACCACTGTTGAGGAATATTCAGGAAAGCTGTATGCGAGGGTCATGGATAAGAACTGTCTTCTATGCCATGAACAGCGCATTTTTTCTTCTGGTATTAGTTATTTAGGCGTAAACTTTACTCATAAGAACCATCTCCTTGAACCAAAGAGAGGCATCTCGTTGACATGCACAAGCTGTCATTCCATGCTTGTTATTGGTATGAGAGAACACAGGTCTGTCACTGACCCTTCATGTACCCAGTGCCATCCAGGCATCATCCAGCAAGATATGGGGCATATCGTCGTTACGACTTCGACCTGCTTCACATGTCACTTCAGGGATGTAAATGGTAACACTTCTATCTCTGGATGTCCTTCTTGTCATGGAGCTCCAACTCAGACGCATAAAAATTATACCAACTTCAACCATACAACCCATATCACACGGGGATATGACTGCCTGACCTGCCATACAGACCTGGCTGAAGGTGCAAGCGACATTGTTCCAAAGAACAAGTGTTATTCATGTCATAATGTCAGGGAAAGAGTGGATAAATATGACGATTTCAGTTTCGTGCATAAAAATCATGTCACCAATAACAAGATAGCATGTTATGAATGCCATTCGAATGTGAAACATGAGCCTGTAATAAAACCCAATCTCTGTGCCACATGCCACAGTGATGAACATCCTGAAAATTGGCTGACCACACATAAGAAAGAGGTACTTATTGGCAAAATATGCAGCGACTGCCATCAGCCAAAGTTCTGTTCGGACTGCCATGCCAAGATCGTTACAGGTAGAAAAAAATAGGAGAATAATAAATTCGATATAAGAATACTTCAGTCAACATCATAGAGAATGTTTATGAACCTTCGGAAGATTCTTTTCTTCTGGCAGATGCAGCGCTGTCTGAAATAAAAGGATATGAACGGATTCTGGAAGCAGGATGTGGAAGCGGGATCATATCCGCAGTAATTAGAGCGAATACAAAAGCAAACGTAATAGGCATAGACATTAATCCTTATGCTGTTAAATGCTCCGGAGAGAATGGTGTTGATGTAATAAGAGGAGATATATTAAACTGCATAAAAGGGAAGTTTGATATAATTATATTCAATCCACCATATCTACCGACAAAAGAAGACGAAAGAGATAATGGATGGCTGAATACCGCCCTTGATGGAGGATGCGACGGCAGAAAGGTGATTTTCAGATTTCTCGAAGATGCAGGAAGATGTCTTGTTCCGGGTGGAAAGATATTGATGCTCGTTTCATCCCTTACCGGGATCGATGAAATAAGATCAAGGCTGGTTTCTCTGGGCTATGCTGTAGAAGATATTCGGCATGAAAACTATATGTATGAACAACTAACGGTTCTTTCAGCCTCAAAGAAGTGACCTGACGCTATTTATACATCGAGCTCGGCAAATCTGTCAATATCAGTTCTATGTCCCCAGATATCCCCTGTCATCAATTTTACATTTCTGATTTTTAAAAACTCTTTTGTCGTGTTTGAAATCGTTTTCTGGTATGAAGTGGGCAGTTGTATCCTTTTCAATTTTGGACTTTTTTTTACGAGTTCGAATATATTTTTTTCAGAGGGTCTGAAACAAAAGTGGACATTTTCTTCATCACCGTCAAAATCCTTCAGGTCTTCTTCAGAGCCAATAATTCTGAAAACAACTTTCATAATAAAGTATTTGGTAATACTACTACTTATAATTTTTTATTCTTTGCGCAATAATCTTGGCAATATTCGAAAATTAGGATCCGATCCGCTCCCTGAAGTTAATTTTCAGGATATTTCAGCACAATACCTGATGAGCACAATACCCTGATGTACACCAGTAAGGTCAAACACCCTTAAGCGCATCCTCGAATATCTCAAGTCCCCTGTCGATCTCATGCCTCGAAATAATAAGCGGCGGCACGAACCTGATAACAGAATCGCCTGCAGGGAGCAATATCAACCCGCCATCAAGAGCCTTCCTGACTATCTGCTCGCGCTTTTCTGCAGCAGGTTCCTTATTCTCCTCAACAAGCTCGGCGCCTATCATAAGACCTATTCCTCTCACATCACCTATCAGAGGATATTCATCCTTGAGCTCGTTAAGGCGTTTCATTAGATAGTTGCCCTTTTCCACCGCTTTCTCCCCCAGCCTGCTGCTTTCCATGAACTCAAGCGTGGCAAGCCCGCCCGCTGCAGCAAGCAGGTTCCCCCCGAAGGTGTTGGCATGGGCTCCCGGCTCCCAGCTCATTATCCTGTCCGTGGACAGCGTTGCGCCAAGAGGTATCCCGCCTCCTATGGACTTTGACATGCACACTATGTCCGCTCTCACCCCGAAGTTCTCCATCGCCATGAACTTCCCGGTACGGAAACCGCCGCTCTGGATCTCATCTGCGATCAAAAGCACGCCGTTCTCATCGCATATCCTTCGAAGCTCCTTATGGAATTCAACTGGCGGGACTATGAACCCACCTTCTCCCTGTATTGGTTCCACGGCGATAGCTGCAGTATCTTCAGGTGAAAGTTCTCTTTTGAATATGGTCCGTTCTATCTCCTCAACGCATGCCACACCGCATCCAGGATACTCAAGGTTTAAAGGGCAGCGGTAGCAGTATGCATAGTGGGAGTGCACGACCCGCAGAGATGGAAAATGCTCCTTATGCCGCCGCTTTGAACCTGAAAGCGAAAGCGCGCCCAGCGTCCTTCCGTGGAACGCGCGGTAGAATGCGATCATGCTGCTCTTTTTCGTGTACCAGAAAGCAAGCTTCATGGCTGCCTCCACTGCCTCCGCGCCTGAGTTTGAGAGAAAGACCTTATCGTATCCAGTCATATCACAGAGTCTCTCTGCCAGTTTCACCGGCGCCTCAGCATAAAAATCAGAGAAGCCGCAGTGTACCATCTTTTCAAGTTGGGAGCATACAGCCTGTTTGACCTTTTTGCAGTTGTATCCTATGTTCATCACAGCCACGCTTGCTGCAAAATCGATGTAGCTGTTACCCTCGACATCATATATCGTCGATCCCTCCGCATGGTCAATCACCAGTTCATACGGGCGCGTAAGAGAGCCTACGACCTTATTATCCCGTTCTATAATATCGCGTGATCTATTTGTTATTTTTCTCATATCTACTCCAAATCTAATGTCCACTTCACATATATTATCTACTCCACATCTATCTGCGCTTTCTGGAGCTTTCCGCTATAATCGAAATAAACCGTCTTTATCTCAGAGAACTCTTCTATTGCTGTAGTGCCAGCCTCCCGCGCGCCGTTCCCCGTTGCCTTAATTCCGCCGAAAGGAAGGTGTATCTCAGCGCCGATCGTCGGGGCGTTGATGTATGTTATTCCAGTATCGAGCTTTTCAATTGCCCTGAACGCATTTTTTATATTTTCTGTATATATGGATGATGAAAGCCCGTACACCACAGAATTAGCGATATCGATAGCCTCATCAAAGCTTCCTGCGCTTATTATGGAAAGAACAGGACCGAATATCTCTTCCTGCGCTATCCTCATGTCTGAAGATACGTCCGTAAATATCGTGGGCTCAAAGAAATATCCGGGCAGCGGTTGGGCTTTATTTCCACCCAGTGCCAGTTTTGCGCCCTCCTTTTTC
>JAYTKX010000094.1:0-16148 GCA_043729865.1 Methanobacteriota archaeon | reverse complement strand
AACGCGGATACGTTGCTATTAATCTGCGTTCATCTGCGTTTATCTGCGGTTTTTTATTTTTCATAAATTATTTACGATTATTTGAGATTCTTGCTATAGCAGACCGGAGAGCGTTAAAAGATTCCTGAAACTTGGCGCTGATAAAGTAATTTTGCCAGAGGAAGCGGGCGCAAATCAGATGGCTGACGCGGCAAAGGAATACTTTTAGCTTAATACATAAAAAAAATTCTTGTGACTGTCAATTACAAAAACCTTATAATCTATAATGTGTATGTAGCCAGTCGCGCCAAGGTGGCGGAACGGCTACGCAATCGCCTGCAGAGCGATTCCAATCCGGTTCGACTCCGGACCTTGGCTTATTTTTCAATGCAGTTTTTCCCGGTATATGGCTCTGCCTTTTCCCAGATGGTAAAGAACTTCGTCCTTAACTCTTCAGCAAGTTTAGCATCCCTTATATTGATAAGTGCGAAAATCTCATCAGGAGCTAATGGATTAAGCATTTCAAGCAGGACGTTTTCCCTGTCAATTATGTGAAAAGGGGTCGCAGGAATGGCTGCCATCCTGCAATTAAATCCCTCGCCCATGTGCATCATCAGGGTTTTGATGGAAGACGAACTCTCGATCTCGCTAAAATCGACTTCTTCATTCAGGATGGCTTTAACATCTATTCCCTTTTTAAGAGCTTCATGTATGGCGCTTAAGATACCGGGAAGTTTTTCTATCTTGATCTTATGTTTCAATCTCTCGGAAGTCATTCTGGACGCCATGAAAAACAACGCTTCCTTATGAGCGCCAATTATGCATTCCCTCAACAGGTCTAAGGAGTTATCTCCAATGGCGACTGTCCAGAATATCTTTTCGGATCTTTTTGGCTTTATTCCGGCAAGTTCTGATGAAAGCTCATTTGCCATTTCATCTATTTCCACACTTGCTCGTTTGAACTCTTCCTGCTTGTTCTTTAGAAGCCTCTCCAGCGCAGCTGCAGGCTCAACGCACACATATTTCCTGGGTCTTGTATCCTGTGCACGGATCAGGTGGAATTCCTCAAGACTTGAGAGCACATTATATATCCTGCCCATTGGTATCTTTGCCCTGCTCGCTACCTCATTGGCTTCAGCGTCGCCCAGTTTAAGAAGCGCTATGTATGCCTGCGCTTCATAGCCGGAAAGCCCGAGTTTCCGTAGTTTCTCGATCACGAATATTAATATTCTTCCCGGATATTTAAAACTTTTCAATTAAACAACTTTTAAGTTGTTTAAATCAGAATATTTTAAATACTTAAAATGATAAAATGGAGGATACTCAAACCAAACAAAAAAAATTACTTTAGGTGGTTATGCCGGATTTCCTTGAAACGAACCTGAAAAAGCTTGCGCAAATACAGAGAAAGCATACAAAACTGCTTACTGTAATGATAGTGGTCTTTACCATCGTGGTCGGCTACGGTCTAAAAGACCTCAGAGTGAACTCTGATATCAGGACTGAGATGCCCACCGATCTGCCGATATTCAAACTCGACGACCGCATATCCGATAAATTTGGCGGAGCTGATACTGTTGTAATCGCGGTGCAGCTTGACGTTTCAGTTGATTCGAAAAGCGCAGTGAGGGATATTCGAGATCCTGGAGTGATACGTTCCCTTATCTTCCTTGATGGGGCGATCAGGGACAGGGAAGGAGTCTCAAGCGTTGCGTCGCCTGCAAGCTTCTTCAGGGGAAGAAAAACGGTCTCTGATGATGAAATATCAGAAATGATGCGCGCCCCTTCTGCTGATGCATTCTTTAGCAAGGACTTCAGCATGGCGCTCATGTATGTGACCGCTGACCTTGGCTCGGGAGAAGAAAAGATCCAGAGTTTTAACAGGTTTATCGAAGAGCAGATAAGTTACACTCCGCATCCTCCGGGAGTAAAATTCCGCGTCACAGGAGCCCCACTTCTGAGGATGACCATATTTGACCTGCTGAAAAGGGACGCTGTATTTACACTGATCGTGGCTGCATCCCTCATACTGCTCCTTCTTTTCGTGATGCAGCGGTCAGTCACACAGGGTTTTCTTGTATTCATCCCGCTTTCACTAGGGCTTATATGGACAATGGGAACGCTTGGCTGGCTGGGAATACCGCTGTCTATTGCTACTGTGGGTTTGAGTTCCATGATACTCGGGCTTGGAGTGGAATACGGCGTATTCGTGGTAAGCAGGTACGAAGAAGAAAGAGCAAAGAAAATACCACAGCTTGAGTCGATGATGACCACGGTACACGGGATTGGCACGGCTGTCATCGGGTCAGGGCTGACCACTATCGTGGGTTTCGGCGTATTGTCGTTCACCACCATGCCGATGATACAGCATTTCGGTCAGACGCTGGCACTTGGAATAGCGTACTGCCTCTTGGCAGCGCTTTTTGCCAATCCCGTGCTGATACTGCTTGAAGAGGACTACGAGTACTGGAATACCCACAGGAAGCTTGAGAAATACAGGACAAGAAAGGAAGAACATGAGGAGAGGGGCAGGTAATATGATCAACAGGTTAATAGATAGGTATTCAAGATTCGTTACCAACCGCCCGTTCATCGTGCTGATGGCAGTGATCGTGATCTCAGCCTTTGCCATAATAATGGCTGGCACAATCAGAGTAAACAGCACGGAACAGAGGGATTTTCTTCCAAAAGATGTAGAAGTCATGAACACGCTTTTCAAGATAGAAGACGAGTTCGGCAGCACCAATATGGTCTTTCTTGTTGTAGAGATCGATCCGCAGTACACCGGGTCAAGTGAAGTACAGGATGTCAGGGACCCAATAGTTATTAATTACATGGAACAGCTTTCTGAACTTGCCCTGCATACCGAAGATGTGATCGATGTCTCAAGCCCGGCATCAGTTCTTAAAAGCCTAAACAGCGGAAAATTGCCGCAATCGCGCAGGGATATTCAGCAGATCACAGGCAAGAACGGGCTTTTTGACAGGTATTTCAGCAGGGATTATACACTGGCTCTTGTCAGGATACAGACCACAGATGATGTTGATCTCAATAATCTTGAAAATGAACTGAGCAAAATCCTCAAGGAAGTACCCGTACCACCCGGAATAAATGCGCAGCTTGGCGGCAGTGTGCTTGAAGGGCAGGTGATGAGCAAGTCCATAGGACCGGATATGGCAAAGACCTCCATGTACTCGCTCATTGGCATCCTGATAGTCATACTTGTCCTGTTCCGCTCGATAAAATATGGATTCACGCCCATGACCACCATAGTGTTCGGGAGCCTCTGGGCTATGGGATATGTGGGGCTTGTCGGGATGGGGCTTACATCCCAGACATCAGGCGTGCTTTCCATGATAATGGGGATCGGGATCGATTTCGGGATACAGGTCGTGACAAGGTACAGGCTTGAGCTTCCGGGCAGGTCGCCGCAGGAAGCCATGACAGTATCACTCAACAATGTCATAGTGCCGATGTCCACAACTACACTGGCAGCCCTTATAGGGTTTCAGGCGATGTCACTGGGCAAGCTGACATTCCTTGCAGAAATGGGTACAATAATGGGATACGGCGTTGCTGCAAGCATGCTTGCAGCAATAACCGTTGTTCCCGCACTTATAATCATATTTGACAGTATTGATTTTAAAAATATATTTGAAACTATAATAAAAAGATTTGAGGCAATAACATGAATAGCAGATTTTTATTGACAGGTATGCTGATACTATTATTATCAGCAGCAGCAGTCTCAGGGACGCCGATCACTGGCGGGACCGGGAGCAGGATACAGATGAATTTCATGTACCAGGACCCCGATCCTGCGGATGCCGGAAAATACATAGATATTCGATGGCAGATAGTAAATACGATAGGCGGTGCATCAGAGAACCTGAGGTTCCATCTTGACGCAGGCTACCCGTTCTTATTTGAAGCGGGAGATACGCCTGATAAGTATCTGGGGACCGGAGTAGGGACAAGCGAAAAAGAGGTTTATTATGTTCTTCATTACAAATTGAAGGTAGCTGATAATGCCCTCAAAGGTACATACAACGTAACGCTGGGCTATTCGACCGGTGAAGGGTGGACGAACAAGGTTTTCCCGATATACATCGACCCTAAAAGGTCGGATTTCGTAATTGGCGCGCTGGTTACATCACCGGAAAAGCTCATAGCAGATACGGATGAGGCAAAACTATCTGTTAACATAGACAACATAGGGAAAGGTAACGCTCAGAACGTAAAGGTCAAACTTCTTCTGCCTTCAGGCTTTAAACCCACGTATAGTTATTCGGACGAAGACAGCATAGGCATACTTGAAAAAGGCATGAGTAAAACTTCAAATTTCTATGTGGATATCGCCGAGGACGTTGCGGAAGGTGAATATATGGCGAAACTCAATATCACTTACAGGGATGAGAACGATGAGGAGAACCGGTACAGGACAAAGACGCTTGATCTGAATATCCCCATCAAGCCTGCGCCGCATCTTGTGATCGAGTCTGTGACATACAGCCCGGAAAAAATAATGCCTGGCGGAAATGCGGACCTGCTGGTAAAAGTTAAAAATACGGGTACCGAAAAAGCAGATTCTGTCTCTCTGCGCGTGTTCAAGGATTCATCCCAGCCTTTCAAGTTCAGCGAAAAATCTGATTTCATAGGCAAGCTCGAACCCGGAGAGACGGGTGAAGCGGTCATCAGGCTGACCGTTGAGAGCGCTGCAGTAGCCAAGAAGTATCTTCTTGATGTTGAATTAAGGGCTATTGACCAGAAGGAGAATGTCATGATATTCAGGCGAACTGTCCCCCTGACAGTGGATACTGCGAAAAGAGGACTGCCATCTGCCGGTGTTCCGGGAATTCTGGTTGTTATTGGGGCTGCCGCGTATTTCAGAAGGAAATCCGGTAGTTCCTGATAATATTTTTTTTTCAAAATCGCAACCTTCATACATCAATAAGACCTACAGGGAACTATGATCGAGAGGAAGGAGATAACAGATATATTATCCGGATATGACCTCAAAGAAACCACCATCGGCGTACTGGCTTCACACTCTGCGCTTGATGTGTGCGACGGCGCCGTGGAAGAGGGGTTCAGGACTCACGCTGTGTGCGAGAAGGGACGTGAGAAGACCTACACCGGGTACTTCAGGGCAGAGAGGCGGGACGGGAAGCTTATCCGCGGTATCGTGGATACTGCAGATGTGTATAATAAATTCAACGAGATAATCAAGCCTGAGAACCAGAAGAAACTGCGCGACAAAAATATTATTTTCATCCCGAACCGTTCTTTCACGTCTTACTGCTCGATAGATGATGTGGAAGATAAGTTCAAAGTCCCGATGTTCGCAAGTCGCAACCTGCTCAGGAGCGAGGAGCGGGGCATCGAGAAGGATTATTACTGGCTTCTTGAAAAAGCGGGGCTCCCGTATCCTGAGAAGATAAAAAAACCGGAAGATATAGACAGCCTTGTGATGGTAAAACTCCCTCATGCAGTAAAGAAACTTGAGCGGGGCTTTTTCACTGCCGCCTCGTACGAGGAATTCAGGCAGAAATCCGGCGCGCTCCTGAAGCAGGGCGTTATTTCCATGGAAGCGCTGGCTGAAGCCAGGATCGAGAGATATATTATCGGACCTGTCTTTAATCTTGATATGTTCTACTCACCACTTGAGGAAAAGATGAGTAAAATTGAACTGCTGGGCATCGATTGGCGGTTCGAGACAAGCCTTGACGGGCATGTGCGCCTGCCTGCGCCTCAGCAGATGACTTTGAATGAACGCCAGATCACTCCGGAATACACTGTTTGCGGGCACAACTCTTCCACTCTGCGGGAGTCGCTCCTCGAGGACGCGTTCGAGCTTGCTGAAAAATACGTTAAAGCTACCCAGAGATACTACAAGCCCGGAATTATCGGTCCCTTCTGCCTTCAGACCTGCGTGGATAAAGATCTGAATTTCTATGTTTATGATGTGGCGCCGCGCGTGGGCGGGGGAACGAATGTCCACGTTTCAGTAGGTCACCCTTACGGTAATACCCTTTGGCGAAAACCAGTTAGCACTGGCAGGCGCGTGGCTATGGAGATAAGGCGTGCTATAGAACAGGAAAGAGCAGAAGAGATAGTTACGTGAGCCTGTCAGCTTCACGTTTATTCAGCTTCCCGCCCACTATCTGACCTGCAATGTCTGATAGCACAAGTAACGGAATAACGGTCCAGTTCAATCCTGAGAACACCCTCAATAAGAACACGAATGGCACAGGTATGTGGATCGCCATCATCCAGCGACGCGAGAACCTGGCAGATTTGCTCCTCATGTATCCAAAAGGCAAATTGAATAAAAATACTATCAGTATCAATTCATTTATTGACATCTAAATTCTCCTATCCTTATATTCTCTTTAATCTCATTACATATTAACCTTGCGCTCATTTCTTTTCGATAAATTCAGAGAACGCCAGATTTCCGGTGATCTTTTTGATCTTTATCTTGACTATATCTCCCTTTGCAGCCCCTGGCACGTAAATGGTGTATTTATCCTTCTTGGCGATACCGTCACCTTTTCTTCCTACGGCTTCTATCCTTACCTCGTATGTTTCGCCTTCTTTCAGAGCGTCTTCTTTGACAAGATGAACTGCTGCCTGCTGCTTGGAGACCGGTCTGTGAGCGCCGCATGCATCGCAACGCAGTGTCAAAAACCTTTCCACTTTTATCAGATGCGTATCAGGACGCCCGCATTCAGAGCATGTAACAAAATCCTTTACATAAGCCTCAATTAGCTGGGAGACCACTACTGAACTGAACTTTCCCTGGAAAATTGCTCTCTGACCCTCATGTTTGCCTGCTGTACCAAGTTCTTTCAAGAGGAATTTGAATACATGTCCAGGGTCACGGTTCAATTTATCCGCTATTGCAGCGAAATTTTCCAGAACAGTTGTTTTTCCTTCTGTTAGAAGCTTTGGCTCAGGAACTACAAAACGCTCTCCCGTGCCTTTGATTTCAGGCAGTTTGGAAAGAGCCCTGTTCAGATTTGTGAGATAATCGTTCATGAACCTAATTTAAGATTAATTCCTGACCCTTATCCACGACCAGTCTGATCGGTGTGGGCAGTTTATGCCCTGCTGCAATGAGCGATTCCTTTGCAAGTTTAAATTTGTCTGGAGTTATCGATATGGTCATTAACTTCTGACCCGCTCTCACCCTGGCTGCTGTGCCGATTGGTTTCCCGAAAGCATTTCGCATTCCCTGGGATACACGGTCTGCGCCAGCGCCGGTCGCCTGTTTGTTCTCTCTCAGGACTTCGTGCGGGTACGTCCTGATCTTCAGGTGGTAACCGTTCACACCGGCGGCTTCAAGTAACGGCTTATTTGCCGCGATACGCGCAGCTTCAAGCGCGCTGTGCCGTATCTGGCATTCTTCTTTTGCTATTAGTGAGATCTCAACTGGAAATTCGTCTTTCAAATTCCCTATGTCAAATGTTACTATCTTGCTTCCCGGGACACCGCCCATGTATTTCCGTCTCGTATATGAGCGCTGGGTAATCTTCTTGTACATTCTTCCTGGTTTTCTTGCCATTGGATAATCCTCCGATAATTGTTATGTGCGTATAAACTACGATTTCGATTCCACATGACTTTAATGCTTATAAACTTTATCGAATAGATAAGGTTTAAATTGCATGCCGTTATATTGGCGGTAGTTCTGGGCCCGTAGCTTAGCCAGGTGGAGCGCTCGGCTGATAACCGAGAGGTCCTGCGTTCAAATCGCAGCGGGCCCACATAATACAAATAGCTTTTTTTTTGATAGGATTTGATGGGTTTCGAAATACATATATATGAGATTGTACATGACATGATTGTATCAATTAATCATTAGAAAGGAGCGAGCAGTGGGGCGATGAAACTCCTTATGAATAGTTGATACTGTACTGTTTGTTGTTTGTTTCATACTGAATGGTGGTGAAAAAACGTTAATATGCGAGTGTGGAGAGATCATCAAAGGTGATACTTTCAGGGATTATATAAAAACTTCCGCAGGTCCGTCAACTTCAACGATAGGACATCACAAATGCGGGCACATATTCAATTTTATTGATTATAAGATGCCCAAGAAGTATTCGTCCAGGAAGGAACTGAAGGTATTGGCGATGAGGTTTGCAGAGAAGAATAAAATGGAGAGCGAAGCTATTGAGAAGTTCCTTCTTGAGGTGGACAGGCTGAAGTCGGGCGGGAATATGAGCGATTACGATATACTGGTTAAGGCATTTGAAAGACTGTGAACTTTTGTTACGATCGGATAAGATAATGTATCAAAACAACCTCGAACATCTTCTTGAAGAACTTCATCGGATAGACCTGATCGTCAGATCAAACATCAAGAATAGGGGTATAGAGCAGGATGCAGACGATTTCCAGGGTCTGTACATCTCAGAAAAAGAAGTGAATTCAATCCTGCAAACTCCACCCTATGAAATAAGGAAGAATGATATTTCTGATCAGGAATCCGGGAAAATCAGGGAACTGGCATCCGGGATCAAAAGAAAAAAAAATGAAAGCATCAATAACGGGAAAGAACTGCGTCTTCATATCCTGACTGAAATTTTCCATCTCAAACCATTCGAGGTCGACACTATTTTGATATGCCTCGCATCTGAACTTGACCTGAGATACGAAAAGCTGTACTCATACATGCAGAACGATGTGACACGAAAGCGCCCTACTGTTGACCTTGTGATAAAACTATTGTGCAGCTCAATGGAAGAAAGGTTCAGAGCAAGGGAATATTTTTCATCGACCTCACCATTGATAAAGAACCGCCTTATTTATCTTACAGGCGAAGGGGAGCTGCCCTTATTATCAAAATCTATCAAGATAGATGAGAGGATAATTAGTTTCCTGATGGGAACAGATGGCATCGACAGAAGGATTGAGAATTTCTCATCAATAATAGAGCCGAAAAGATCGGTCAATGATGTTATTTTGGAAGATGATCACAGGTTAATTGACCTTATAGAACCGCTTTCCAGTTCAAAGAACCCGTTGATATTCTTTCTTCATGGAGGATACGGCACTGGAAAAAAAATGCTGGCAGAGACCATCTGCAGGGAGAGGGGAAAGCCTCTGCTCCTCGTAAATGCAAAGGCTTTGATGAAGGACGAATCCTTTGAAACATTAGATGTTATCCTGCGCGAAGCCCTGTTGCAGAATTCGTACATATATATTGAAGGAATTGATGCCCTGTGGAAAGAGAAAGATGGGATCGATGTGACAAATCTGATCAAGGAGTTAGATGGTTTTCCAAACTGGATTTTTCTGTCTGGAGAAAAGCAATGGGAACCCCCCGGGATTTTGGAAAATCACAGGTTTATGGGCATCCCGTTCCAGCTTCCTTCTTTCACACTTCGCAAAAGGTTATGGGAATCGTTCCTTGATGGAAATTCCGAAGGAATTGATATCTGCGCCCTTGCAACCAAATTCAAATTAAGCGGTGGTCAGATAAGAGGGGCCATATTTACGGCATCCAATGCAGCATCTGCAAGAGGCGGTTCCAGAATATCCATGGAAGATATTTATTATGGCTGTAAATCGAAATCCAACAGGAATCTTTCCGCTTTTGCCAGAAAGATCGTGCCCCGCTATATATGGGAAGACATTGTCCTTCCAAAAGATAAGAAAGAACAGTTAAAAGAAATTGTAGGGCACATTAAGAACAGGGAGACCGTATACACCGATTGGGGATTTGATAAGAAGCTATCGCTGGGAAAAGGTCTTAACGTCCTCTTCACAGGGCCATCAGGAACCGGAAAAACAATGGCTGCTGAGATCATTGCGAATGAATCCGGACTGGATATCTATAAGATCGACCTGTCCAACGTGGTAAGTAAATATATCGGTGAAACAGAAAAAAACCTGAGTAATATATTCAGGGAAGCAGAGAACAGCAACTCCATCCTGTTCTTTGACGAGGCTGATGCTCTTTTCGGGAAACGGTCCGAGGTAAAAGACGCGCACGACAGGTACGCCAACATAGAGGTAGGATATCTTTTGCAGAAGATGGAGGAATACGAAGGCATTGTTATACTTGCCACAAACCTGAGCGGAAATATTGATGATGCATTTTTAAGGAGGATGAATTTCGTTGTTGAGTTCCCCTTCCCGGACGAGAAACAGCGCATCCAGATATGGACAGGATTATTGCAAAAAGATCCACCGCTTACTGAGGATATGGATTATAAGTTCTTCTCTGAGAAGTTGAAACTTGCAGGTGGGAATATAAAGAATATCGCTATAACTGCTGCATTTTATGCTGCAGAGGACTCCTGCAAGATCGGAATGCATCATATCATGCATGCAGCGAAGAGAGAATACCAGAAGATCGGGAAACCTTTTTTAAAAACCGATTTCGAGCCTTATTATAAACTGGCACAGACCGAGGAGAAATAATGACCGTCTTAAGGGATGTGAGTTTAACATTAAAGGAACTTCTTTTTCCGAATATACCTGAGTTCAAGGAAAACTCGAATTTAGTAGTTTTTGATTCCCCGGCGGATATTTCTACGACTGGAAATATGCTTTCTATCTTTCTGTACCAGATAGTTGAGAACAGTTCTTTAAGGAACATCAACCCTGAACCTATCGATACAAACCTGTTAAGATATCCGCCTCTTGCTCTCGATCTGTACTATATAATAACCGCGTACGGCACAGATAGGGAGACCGAGCTCCTGATCGTTGAAAGGCTAATGCAGATGTTCCATGATGTATCTGTTCTGAAAGGAGGGATGCTCAAGGGCGATCTTGCAAAAACAGGGAATACGGAGATAAAAATTGTACCGAACAACCTGACATTCGAAGAAATAAATAAGCTGTGGGAGAGGTTCCCCAACAAGCCATACAAGCTCTCAGCCTCCTACATCCTCAGCCCTGTCAGGATCCCATCTGCAAAGGATCCGATGAAGATAACAAGGGTCATTGATAGGGATATCGACCTGCATAGAAAGGAGATCAGAACATGACCTTCCTTGAACGAATAAGATCAAGCCTTAACCTGGCAGTGCTGCTCAAGGATGATCTCTCTCCTGATAAATTGGCATTTGGTGAATTATACCTGGAAGTGGAGGAAAAAAAAAGAGACATCATCAGGAACAGCACAGGTCATTTCCTATTGATAGACCTTCCTGAAGGAAAGCAGACCATTACTGGCAGTGGCTATTACTACAGTAAGGGAACCCGTGCTATTGAGGTAAAGCAGGGAAAGGTCTTTATTGGTAATGTTCCGGTCAATGCTATAAATCCAGTCATCAGTATAACATTGAACCCTAAATCCAATTATCCGTTTCCTGAAGGGATAACAATCATCACAGGCAAGATAATCGATGCGAATTATAAACCTATCGACGGGGCTTCTATAAAAGTCACAGAGTTTCCCCTGAAATCTGCAATTTCTGAACCGGGAGGTGGCTTTTTCATCCGGTTTGATTCGGCGGATGGAAACAGGAACATTACACTGACCGTTAAGAAAGACGGATACAAGACTCTTAAAAAAGTGTTCTTTTTAAAGAAAGATACCCCAACACGCATCGGGACGATAATGTTTACAAAATTATAGAATGGAGGTGTTAGAGCTGAGATTCAAGGTTACGTAGATAATCTGGATTTGAGGGAAATATCGAAATTTGGATCTCTTGTGGAATATCTACAATACCAATTGGAAACGCGAATTTCATAAACTCAAAAGAAATGAAATTGGACAGCATATATTGAAAAGATATATGTTACCGATCAGTTAAAAAAAATTAGTATGGAGGAAGTATGTCTGTAATTCAAAACAAAATAAACCAGCCATTAATGGCGATCACGAAAGATGGAAAGAATATTTATCTTTCAGCAAAGGGTTCGGCACAGGTTTCGGATGAAGAAATCTCGACATCACCGCATCTGCAAAATCTTCTTGCAAAAGGTGATATTGTTATTATTAGAACCTCAGGAGTTCCTCAACAAAGCGAGGAAAGTTCTGAGACGGAAAAGAAAACTATGAAAAAAACTTCAAAAATAGGAAGGTACTAAATATGGATAAGGAGGAATAATATGAGTGGTGAATCACCAGGTGTATATGTTAAGGAAGTATCATCCGGAGTAAAGCCCATTGCGGGTGTTGGCACTGCAACAGGTGCATTTGTAGGGATCGCTCAAAAGGGACCGATAGGTGTGGCAAAGGAAATACCTAATAAGGCACGGTTTACTGAAACATTCGGGGATTTAATCAGCGAAGGATTTCTTGCATACGCTGTGAAACAGTTTTTCGATGAGGGGGGGACGAGGTGTTACGTCGTCAGGACCTGCCATTACGACACGATATCCTCTAAATCATCACAGAAAGCCATGCCCGCTGCCGCAATACTGTTGGATGGCGATGCAACACCGGGCAACTCGATGAGAGTCAAAGCATCTTCAGACGGAAAATGGGGCAATGATATAAAGGTAAGCGTAGGTGTGGGAACCGAAGCCTCAACTTTTAAGCTGATTGTAAAATACAAGACAGAAATAGAAGAGCTCGATAATCTCAAAATAACAGATGTTGAGGAAAAGGTAAAAAATAGTTCAAAATACATCAGTGTTGAAAAGGATAGCTGGACTGTAGGCGGCACTACAACTCCAGGTTCAGGTAAACCTCCCAAGGCGACTATCGATGTACCTATGATAGGTGGTGATGATGGTATCACCGGGTTCGCAGCCGTAACTCTAAAGGATACGGACAATAAAGCCTCAATAAGGGTCAAAGCGTTATCCGGAGGCAGTGAGGGAAATTCGATCAACGTTGAGGTAGGTGCTGCTACTGATGCCGCTATTACAGCTGGGTTTAAGCTGACTGTGAATGGGACTCCAGTCGAAACCTACGATAACCTCACAATAAGCACTATTGAAAGTAGTATAAATGGTAAATCGACAAATATTACTGTGGAAAAGGATAGCTGGATTGAAGGCTATACACAAGTTACAGGCTCGGGAAAACCTCCAAAGGATACTACCGATGCTGTAGCTTTAACGAGTGGTTATTCACTCCAGAAAGAAGATTTTGAAGGCGATGAATTGGCACAGAACGGTCTCCATGCGTTTGACATGGTCGACGACATTAATATCGTTGCGATGCCTGATGCATTTGGAAGACAGGATGCAATTTCGGCCGGACTCATGTATTGCAGCAACAGGCATGACTGCTTCTTTATTGCAGATCCTGCAAACAATCTGGAGGTAGATGAGATAAAGACATTCAGACAGAGCTTCAGTTCATCTTTTGGAGCACTGTACTATCCATGGGTCATCGTCAGCGACTCCACAAGTCCGGGAGGAAAGAGAGCACTACCTCCATCTGGCGCGGTTGCCGGAACATATGCCCATGTTGATACGGTCAGAGGCGTTCATAAGGCACCAGCCGGTACCCCCGATGGCTACCTTGATACTGTTATAGATCTCCAGAAAGTCATAACAGCAAGCGAGCATGACGGATTACATCCGCTAGATATAAATATAATCCGTAAGTTCCCTTCATCCGGTATCTGCATATGGGGTGCAAACACACTCGCTGGCAAATCTGATCCTGAATGGAAATACATTAACATCCGAAGGCTGTTCCTTTACATAGAAGAATCCATCGACGAAGCCACGCAGTGGGTTGTATTCGAACCAAATTCCCCTGCACTGTGGGGTTCAGTAATCAGGAACATCACAGCATTTCTCCTGATGGTGTGGAGAAATGGTGCGTTATACGGCGGCACGCAAGATGAGGCATTTTATGTTAAATGCGATGAAGAGCTTAATCCGCCTGAGGCAAGAGATCTTGGGCAGTTAAACATCGAAATCGGAGTAGCGCCTATAAAACCGGCGGAATTCGTAATAATAAGAATCAAACAAAAAACATTGGCTAAATAATCAGGAGGAATAAAACATGCCGACAGGAGTACGAGATGATCCATATAGGAATTTCAGGTTCAGAGTTGAGATCAAGGGCATCCAGATAGCAGGTTTTGCTGAAGCCACTATCCCCGAGACATCCACTGAATCCGTTGATTACAGAGAGGGCATAGACCAGCCCTTCCAGAGAAAACTTTCAGGTCTCACCAAGTTCGGGAATATAACGCTCAAGAAAGGGCTAACTGACTCAATGGACATCTATAACTGGAGAAAGCAGATAGAAGAAAAGGGTGCGAATTCAAAGGATTCAAGAAAGAGTTTATCCCTGATATTGATCGATGAAGAGGGAAAGGATAAGGCACGGTGGGATATAGTGGAAGCATGGCCTACTAAGTACGATCCGTCAGACTTCAACGCAAAGGAGAACAATGTGGTAATTGAATCGCTTGAACTGGTACATGAAGGAGTGACGAGAAAGAAATAATAAGAGCCAGGAGGTAAAATGGGAATTCTACAGACAGAGCACAACTTTACATTGCCCATGGGATATGTGGACGAGACAGGGACACTTCATAAAGAAGGTAAGATGAGGCTTGCCACTGCGGCGGATGAAATACTGCCGATGAAAGACCCGAGAGTCCAGAGCAATCCCGCGTATCTGACCGTCATCCTGCTCTCCAGGGTTATTTCAAACCTGGGGAGCCTGAAGATGGTCACTCCGATGGTCATCGAGGGACTCTTTGCAGGGGACTTTGCATACCTTCAGGAGATGTATACAAGGATCAACCAGAACGGGTCCAATGTGATCAGGACGAAATGTCCGAAGTGCGAGCATAAGTTCGAAATAGAGGTGCAGTCTCAGGGGGAATAACTGGCTACCCCTTTGACAAACTGTACGAGGAGGTAGCTTTTTTGGCATACCACTTCCACTGGGACCATGATACCATTTTGAATATGGAGCATAGAGAGCGGCAGCAATGGTGCGAGGAGGTGAGCAAAATAAATAAGAAAGTGAATTCTGATGGTACGAAGAGCATTTCAGATGTTTAGGAGGAGTTATGTCGATTGCAGGAATAAGGTACGATCCATACGGGGCTTTTAATTTCAAAGTGGAAATAAAAAGTATCATAATAGGTGGATTTTCCGAGGTTTCAGGTCTCGGTGTGCAGATTGAATATGAGACATTAAAAGAAGGCGGAGTCAATGATTATGAGCACAGGCTTCTCAAGGGTGTAAAATATACGGATATCACTCTAAAGAGAGGAATAACTGACTGGGCACTGTGGAACTGGTACCAGAAAGTAGCAGATGGAACGATCGAGAAACAGGATGCGTCTATCCACCTGTGCAACAATTCAGGAATGTCATTCATGACATGGGACATCTATGAAGTATATCCTGTCAAGTGGGATGGACCGACGTTCAACGCATCAACCAATACGATCGCCACCGAGACGCTGGTATTGACGCACCATGGCATAAGAAAGAGATCGGAAGCAGAACCGGCTTTAGTTAGAATATTAGAGAATTTGGGTGTGTAGGTATTTTTATTAAAATTTATGATCAAAAGTAAAAAATCGAATTTAACACCGAATAAATCTGAGGTGGATATCCCAAAATCTTCAATCGGATTCGGTGCTTTTGAATTCTTTAAAAATATTGCCAGGAAATACGGCATCATTAGGAAACCGGGTAATTTGCCAGCCCTTATATTCCTCAGATTTACAGGTAAACGAGCTGAGATTAAAAGCTTAAAGCCAAATTGTGTAATATCTTCAAGAAAATATTTTACATTTCACTTAAGCTTTTACTTCAAAATAATCAGGCAGTTGATGAAATTACCCGGTAATCGTTATCAATCTTACTCCAATTCCTTATATTATGGTGGAGAGCAACTAAAGCATCTGGCATCAGATAGATTATCTGTTCTGCATTCCGTGAAGGTGCATGATGCGTCCCGCGAGGCTTTTTCAGGAAGTACCAGGCGGGCATTTTTGGGAGATACGGATTATTTATCCCAGCTAAATTACCTGAACTCGTTCCGCCAGATAATTCCGAATAAAGGTACCAGTTCCCAGGTAAGGTCGGGAATCCCGCCTATTAAGCGAACTGGTTCTAATGAAGATATATTTCGAACGATTACACCTGTTGAGGGTGACGTCCGTAGATCCTATCTGGTCACTTATCCTGCACATCAGTCAATAATCCTTGATACTGTAAGTTCTCATCTCAGTAATTACATCTATCAATGGAATATCGCAGGGGAA
>JAYTKX010000093.1:0-32194 GCA_043729865.1 Methanobacteriota archaeon | reverse complement strand
TGTCAGGGCATGAGCAGTCGGTCTTTATGCCTTTTGAGGATTCAGGAAAAAGGGACATTCCTGTTGCATCGAAAGCTTCCTCGATATTTTGAGGCATCTCTCCTGCAAGCAATTTCGCCGCGAATATGGCTTTCTGCGACATTTCTTCTAAGACTTTGTTCCATGCCTCATCAGCGAGCGGCTTCATTTCTATCTTCACAGAATAAGGTTCCGACATAGAACCCTGCACCCTTGCGGTAACTCTGCCCGGGGCGAGTTTAAAATCAAGCACCTGTCCACTTCTTGCGTATCTCCTTCCGCGTTCAAGCCTGTTGCTCCATCCGAACGACTCAAGCACCTTTACCCAGCGCTTCGACCACCAGGTATCACCGATGCTCCCTCTCTTGCTTTTAGCTTTAATACCGCCTTCCACTTTTATTGGTTTTGAAGGAGCATACCCTCCCCAGAAATCATCGCGATAGCCCATTTATCCCCCTATATTTCTCTAAAGTCTTATTCATCCGCCACCGCCTCGCCCCTCAATTCAAACATTTCCTTTAGCTGCTCGGTCGTCATCTCAGTCAGCCAGCCTTCGCCCGTACCAATAATGTTCTCTGCAAGCGCTTTTTTATCCTCTATCATCTCATCTATCCTCTCCTCAAGAGTCCCGTCGCAGAGAAACTTGTGCACCTGCACGTTCTTTGTCTGCCCGATACGGAAAGCGCGGTCAGTCGCCTGGTTCTCAACAGCAGGGTTCCACCAGCGGTCGAAGTGGAAAACATGGCTGGCGCGCGTCAGGTTCAGACCGATCCCGCCTGCTTTTAGCGAGAGGATGAATATTCTCGGTCCGTTCTTTTCTGAAAAACGCATGACCATCTGGTCCCTCTGCTTCTGGGGCACTCCGCCATGCAGAAAGAGCGCTTCCTGACCAAAAACCTTCTGGAAATGCGTCTTAAGCATTCCGCCCATCTGTGCGAACTGGGTAAAGATAAGAGCGGCATCATCCTCAGCCAGCACTTCTTCCAGCATCTCTGTGATGCGGTTTAACTTTCCAGAGCGTCCGGGAAGCGTTGAGCTGTCCCCCAGGAATTGCGCCGGGTGGTTGCAGACCTGTTTAAGCCTCACAAGAGCCGACAGAACCAGACCTTTTCGTTCGATGCCCTCGGATTCCTCTATTTTCCTGAGCATATCTTTAACAACCGCTTCATAGAGCGTCGCCTGCTCTTTTGTAAGGTTACAGTGTTCTTTCATCTCGATCTTATCAGGAAGGTCTTTAATAATTGTTGGATCGGTTTTCAGGCGGCGAAGTATAAAAGGAGAAACAATGCTCCTGAGCTTTATCCCAGCCTCTTTGTCATTATACCTCTCAATAGGCAGCGCGAATCTTTTTCTAAATCCCTCTGCGGAACCAAGGTAGCCTGGATTCAGGAACTCCAGGATCGACCAGAGCTCGGATAAGCGGTTCTCCACAGGTGTGCCTGTGAGCGCGACGCGATAGTCCGATCTGAACTTTCGGACTGCCTGGGATTGCTTTGTGAACTGGTTCTTGATATTCTGCGCCTCATCAAGCACAACCCCATTCCATTCAACCTGTGAGAATATTTCTTCATCCCTGTGCGCCAGCGCATAGGTACTGATTACAAGGTCGTACTCCAAAACGGCTGACAGGAACTCTTTTTTTTTGCGAGCTATGCCGTGGTGGACCATAACGCTAAGAGAGGGCGCGAATTTATTTGCTTCTCTCTGCCAGTTCCCGACTACGGATGTGGGACATATCAATAGCGTAGGCTTATCGATACCTATCTCTTTGTCCTTTAATAACAGGGCAAGCATCTGTATGGTCTTCCCAAGCCCCATATCATCAGCAAGGCACGCGCCAAGCCCGTACTGCCGGAGGAACGCAAGCCACGACATGCCTTTTACCTGATAAGGGCGAAGCTCACCCACAAAATCATCCGGCTGCTCCTCTTCTGTTATGGCAGCTCTGCCCGATAAACGCTCAAACAGTTCGGACAGCCATCCCGATGCTGCACATCCACTTACAGGAAGACCTGTATTTGTCTCACCCTCTGCAATGCCGAGCCTCAGGGCTTCTCCCAGCTTCATCTCACCCTTGCCACGGGATTTGAAGAACTTGATGGCAGCTTCAATATCTTCTTTTTTTACCTCTACCCATTGTCCTCTTATGCGCACGAGCGGCTCTTTCAGGCTTACGAGAGCCTTGAACTCTTCTTCACTTAAAGGCTCATCCCCGATAGAAAGCTGCCAGTCGTAGTTAATGAGTGAATCGAAACCGAACCGTCCCTTACTGGTCTTCGGGTCTTTCTTTGGTTTCATGTTCAGTTTCATTCCGAGCTTCAAGCTTGCAGCGCCTTTATTCCACCAGGGGGGTATGAGGACGCCGAAACCGCTTTCCGTAAATAATGGCACTGCTTCTTTTAAAAAAGTATAGGCTTGCTGCGTGGTAAGCTGCACTGAATCTGGTCTTGCCGAATGCAGGCTGTCCTCGATCGGAGGGTATAACCTGGAGGCTTTTCCAAGGTCTGCGAGGAGCTTTTCCTGCGGATGGTCGAACTTGCGGTTCAAATAATGGAGTGTGTCCTTTGATTCTTTCCATACCATTTCAGCAGGGACAAGAAGACTTGGGTCACTGGATGCCTGCAAGAGATAATGCAGGTTCCAGTCTGGTTCTGTACCGTCAGATGGTTCAAGACGGAAGCATGTGCGAAAGTCTGATCTTTCTATTTCATGTATCGGAGCTTTCCATGCCAGTATTCCTTCGTAGAGGTTTTTAAGACCCGATGCCTGGACGTTGATCGGTTCTCCAGTCGCAAGAGACTTAAGCCATGCTTCAGAGAGACCGGGTTTTTTTGACCTGATCTCAGAGATAGGCGTCCAGCTTCGGATACAGCTGTCGATCGAGTTATTGAGATAATCTGTTAAGAACGCTTCCTGGGTGTTCGGGACACTATTCTGAACGAGCGCCCGGCAAACAGGGGGCATTCCGCGCGCAAGCATCGAAAATCGCATCCTGGCGTTCTCATCGTTCAGCGCATACTGCCACCTGGCGAAAGCCATGTTGTTTTTTGAAAAAACGATCCCTGGCACAAAATGCTGTTTTGAGAGAAGCTCCATTGCGAATTTTGAGACCTTGCTCCAGAACCGCAGGTCTGTCCCGATGACCGCGCCGTCGTTCTGTGTCCAAGCTCCTGATAATGAACTCAGCAGCATGACCGCATCTTCCGGCGGTATGCAAAGACCATCCACTTTCCACTGCGATAGACTTAGCGGCCCCTCTACGATCTCCCCTATATCTTCCCTGAGCATATCCGGAGATGCCATAGGCGACCTGGAAAATGAGGGAAGCAGGAGCAGCAGTTTATTTGAACGCGCTTTTTTGCTGATATTGCCGCCCTGCACAGAGTCGAAGGACTCTATCGCTATCTTCAGGTCATTTTCTAATGCCTGGTATGGATGCATAGCGCCTGACTTTTGAGGGTGTCCTCTGCGTTTGACTGGTGAACTGAAGGATGACTCGCCCCATAAGAAGAAGTCCCCTCTGTCTGTTGATGCTTCAGGCGGTTTCCATATCCCATGAAGTACTATCATATGTAAATCAAATCAATGTCATATCATTTTTTGTGACTTAAAACTTTCTTTTCTAATTACGGGCAATTCCTATCATTTGAATGAAATATCAAAAACAGAAAGCATAACTCTGGCTCTCAAGCGATAGGAAGGAGTGGAATGGGAAGGAATGGAGACCCACAAATCCTAATGCAGATCCCCAGATAAGCGGGTACCATATCATTCAGGAATTTTCAAGCTTTGTTACGTCAGAGCAGCTGGAGTATAAACGCAAGAACATGACACCAGGGATGTTTGCAAATGAGGTTCTTGCACAGTTCTTTGCAGCAGGCGGCGCAAAGCCTGTTGCTGCTGACACGCTGTTGCAGATACTTGTGAGAAGCCCGGGGGAACTTAGGGCTTACCCAAAAATAAGATAGCAGGTATTTTGGAAATCAAACCGCAGATGAACGCAGATGAACGCAGATTTGTTGTCAGGTATTAGGAATAAAATTGGATAAGTTATTTTAAGTTTTTACAAGCCTATAAAAAATAACAGCAGTATTTGATCATTCTAAGTAAATTACAAAAACCTATGACTAACTTCTTAATAAACCGAACCCAGTATGGATATACCATCTTTCCCTACCATGATCTGATGTTTTTCCATGCTATGGCTAGCGGTTCGCATTTTTCTTATCTGAATATACCTCTTAACATTCTCCTTGGCTTCGATTACCCCCAGTTCTATTATGCCATCAGCAAGGAAATACTCAGGTTGCTCTGCATAATTAGTAGAGCCCACAAATACCTGTTTTTCAGGAGAGCAGGTTTCCATTATAAGGAATGATGTAAGATCTTTATCCCTTAGCATTGTGAAGAAGTGATACATATTCTTCCTGAGATTTTCCCGGGTCGATATCGAATAGAATGCATTTAACGAGTCAAGGGCAAAAACCGTCAGATTCTCGTATTTTTCCCTGTAAAAATCTATCATATCTTCCGTAATCTTGTCGATGTCCAGTTCTTCGTTATTCGATTCAAATCTCATATCCTTGTAATCGAAAATGTGTAGCCTGTCCATTTTCTTTATTCCAAGGCTTTCCATATTCCTGAGGTGGCTCTGTTTCGTCTCTTCAAGACTCGCGTACAGGCCGTGCTCGTTGTTGTCTGCAAGATAGTTTGACATCATGTTGAAGACCATGCCAGATTTCAAACCCCCCTCTATCCCTGATACAAGTATCACCGAACCCGTGGGTATATCACAGTCGCCCTTAAATAATTCGTTCAAGCCGTTGATAGAGTTCTTAAACATCGTGTCCAAATTTTTTGATTGAATTCAAAACATACTCATCAGCCTCGATATATTCGGCTATTCTTTCGTCGACACCCTGCTTTCTCTCTTGGGTACAGGAATATATTTTTTCCCTCAAGTCCTTTTTCCTAAACCCCGCCTGTAATATGCCTTCATCTTTCAGAGTATACAAAAGCGAATAAATTGTTCCCTGGCTTATCAAAACATTATATCTTGCAAAAATTTCCTTTATCAGGTTATACCCGCTCATCGGCCTATCGGAAAGCATTGAAAGTACAATGATTTCAAGATGATTTTTAACAATATCCTCTTTGAATTGTGAGGATTGAATTAATTCGGGATGTTCGTTATTAAACACTACCTTAATCTCCACAATTTCGACCTCCTGCGATGGATTTTGCCTGCGTAATAGCAATGAAAGCAGGTCAGGCTTCTGAAATCGCTAAAAATATTTTTGAGCTTATCTAAAGAATCCAATGAAAAAATCCCGCGTTCAAGAGGAAGTATCACATGCTCGCATGCACAGAACTCGTTAAACATCAATTGACCTGTACTCGATGGGAGGTCAATGGATATATGTTCACATCTATATCTATATAGATATATAGATATGGTTATATATAACCAGCATCTCGGTGGGGGGGGGGGCTAATTTTTATACATTTATTATTATATATATCTAAAATCATCTGTCTCAAGATGAACGATTTGTTTCTTCTGTTTTGCATCAATACTTCAGCAATATCTAAATCAGGCTCTGAGGGCGCAATATGTAGATTTGGGACTTTTGTTTCCAGTATCACAGAACCACCGATACTCACACATGATGTTGTTTTACAAGTTCCACCTTTTGGATTTACAAATGAAAAATATATAGTGTCTTCTGTCATTAATCTCCAACCGTTTTTCCGCGGTTTTGCCAGAATTAATAGAACTTATGAATATAAATAGTTTTTCCATCATCTGAATAATAATGAGCAACTATTATTCAGAAATTTACCCTGTCCATCATCCTTTCAATAAGTGCGAACTCCCTTTCTTCAAGAGTAGCGGGGCTGAACGGTAAAATAAATATTGCCTTCTGCAGGATAACCCATTCCCGTATATCGTATAAAAATTTTAAAACCGGGATAAAACCATTCGTGATAATCAGGTATTCCAGGCAGTCCAGCAACACGATCGGGTTTTTGCTTTTCCTGAAAAAATCTTTTATCATGCCCGCCATTATCTCAAGATTGGCAGGATTAATGCTCTCACTCCCATGTTTACTTATCCAGAAAATCGGGGTCGTTTGCAAAAGATATTTCAGCCTGATCTCGTCAGGTGAATCCATTGTGAAACACAAACCCTGTGCTCTGGCATGCATACAGTGGTTGCATGGGCAGGACAGGGTGCATTTTTCACACCCGATATTCTCGCAGGGAAACGCCTCTGTTTGAACGCATTCTGCGCATGTGCCATTTATCATGGAAGTAAAAATCTCAAAGCTGGCATCGGGTTTTGGCTGGTCCACCAGATAGCTTTTCCCTCTTGTTAATTTATAGCCTTCGAAATTCGCCACAGGTTCGGTGACAGGAATCACCTTCGGCTTTCTTTTAAAGATATTAAGCATTTCAATCACCCTTCGGAAGCGTGAAATAAAAAGTGCTTCCTTTTCCTTCTCCCTCACTCTCCACCCATATCCTGCCCTCGTGCGCCTCTACAATCCCCCTGGCGATTGTAAGCCCGAGTCCCATTCTCTCTGATTCCCGTGTGAGGGATTTACCGCCCACAGTGTAGAACTTTTCAAATATTTTCTCATGCTCTTCCTCAGGTATCCCTATACCTGTGTCAGAAATCGAAACAAGTATGTGTCTATTTTCATCTTTTATTTCAACCTCTATCCTCCCCTTATTTGGAGTATATTTGACGGCATTGGTGATCAGGTTGCTGAAAACCTGCCTTATACGCTGCTCGTCGCCCAGGATTTGAGGCAGCTTTTTGTTTATCTTTAATGACATGGAGTGCTCCTTCAGGTCTGCAAGTCTGCTCATCTCATCTATAGCACTTTTTGCCATCTCTTCCAGTTCAATGGGCTGCTTTTGAATCTTGAATTTCCTTGACTCCAGTCTTGAAGTGTCGAGCATGTCTTCCACCAGCCTTATCATATGATCCGTTTGAGAGCGCATGACAACGAGCTTGTCGTACTGGTTTTCTTTTAGTTTGCCCAGCATACCATCCTCAAACATCTCAAGGTAGCTGTTTATCACAGTAAGAGGAGTTCGAAGTTCATGCGAGGCTGTGGAGATAAAATATGACTTTGTCTCATCCTCCTCCTTGAGTTCAGCATATGCATTCTCAAGCTTACCATACGAGTCCCGCAGCTCTTCTTCAAGGCGCGTTAGCTCAGTAATATCCTCCATCAAAAGCATCACTCTTCTAACACTCATATCATCTTCTTTCAATGGATGGATTTTATAAAAAAAGAATAATCCTCCAGGGTATCTAAGCTGCCCGCCGCTGAAAGGAATGCCTGTATTGAATGCCTGCCTTATTTTTTCGTCTATTCCTGTCTTTTCGATCAGCGCCTGCGAAAAAACGCGGTCAAGCCGCTGACCCATGACTTCTCTCTCCTTTTTACCGGATTTTAGATAATAATTTTTGTTAGCATACAATATCACCAATCCCCTGTCCAAAACAATAATAGTACTTGGTATGGACTCTATAATTTCCTCTTGATATGCCCTGACTGCTTCAATTCCTTTCATCTTTAACCAGAGAATTAATAGTTTTTAACAGATCTTTTGTCTTAAAAGGTTTCATTATAAAATCGCTTGCACCTGCCTCGATACAATCTTTTTCAAGCCCGCGCTTTCCCATTGCTGTTACTATGATTATCTTTGCATCTGGATCGTATTCCAGGATGCATCTGGTAGCGCTTATCCCGTCCATCTTTGGCATCAATATGTCCATGAGCACCACATCGGGATTCACTTCCCTGTACCTGGCAAGCGCTTCCTCTCCATTAACTGCCTCATGCACTTCATAGCCGTGCGCTTCCAGCGTGTCCCGAAGCGCTTTAAGCACATATGGGGCATCATCTATTACAAGAAGCTTGATTTTTGTCATTCCTTAAGTAAAGTAATATATTACCATATTTAAACATCATCAAGTTTCAATCTTTGAAACAAATTCTGAAAGATGAAAAGCATTATATTAGATGCACAATGATTATAATAATTACTATGATGAAAAAGATATATGCATCGATATCATCGTTCCTAACATTTGTGTCAACAAGCAATATTCTATTGTGCATCCCTTTCAGGTAATATTCATGAGAATTAATGCAAGACCCCATTCAAGAAATAGAAAGTCTGTGTCTATCAATACTGGCATTGGTACCAGAAACATTCACGAGATATTCAAGGGTGTCGACAGTTTCATAGAACTTGTATCAGATATGGCTGAAAAAGGACAGGGAAAGGTAGAAAATACCGGGGAAATAAAGACCCCTTCCGGGAAAAGTGCTATGTATGGTTTCTCAGTGAAGATAGGTGGCGCTGGAATCCCTCAGGTGGAACGGTTTGGAAACATTATGAGAAAAACTGAGGAAGGGCCAGTTATGGAGGAAGCACGGGAGCCCTTTGTGGATATCTTTGAAGAAACAGATAGTATTGAGGTAATAGTCGAGCTTCCTGGCATTGAGGAGAAGGATCTCTCCTATAAGATAAAGGATGATGTGTTGACACTCAAAGCCACTTCAACAGACAGAAAATACACCAGGGAAGTGTCGCTGCCCTGTAAAGTCTCCCTTCTAAAAAGTGCATACAAGAACGGAGTTTTACGGCTAACCCTGGAAAAACAAACCAGCGAAAAATAAAAACGTTACGATTCTCGATTTAATCGGGAAATATAAATAAAATAAGGAGTTGAAAAAATATGGCATCACCGGATTCATCCAGTCTCGCAGAAGTGCTTGACAGGATTCTAGATAAAGGCGTAGTAGTCGATGTATGGGCAAGAGTGTCCTTAGTCGGGATAGAGATCCTGACAATTGAGGCAAGAGTAGTTGTCGCCTCTGTAGATACATATCTGCACTATGCTGAAGAGATAACGAAAGTTGAACAGGCTGCAATAGGCGCAGCAGCTCCTGCATAAGCAGGAGTCAACGTCTGAAATAAAATAAGGAGATGAAAAATATGGCATCACAAACCCCGGATTCATCCAGTCTCGCAGAAGTGCTTGACAGGATACTGGATAAAGGCGTAGTAGTCGATGTATGGGCAAGAGTATCCATTGTAGGGATAGAGATCCTGACAATTGAGGCAAGAGTAGTTGTCGCCTCTGTAGATACATACCTGCACTATGCTGAAGAGATAACGAAAGTTGAACAGGCTGCAATAGGCGCAGCAACTGGAGTTCCTGCATAAGCAGATCTCTTTTTTTGAGGTCAAATTATGAAAGAAACGCCAGAAGTATTACTGAAGCGTACGCGCAGTGAATTATCAGAAATGGCTGAAAAGCTGGGGATAGACACTGCAGGCATATCTAAAACCAAAATTGCTGATTTCATCTTTGAAGCGAGAAACAAGACTGAAAAGACCCCAGCAAAAGAAGTCTCGAAACCCGGGGCGGAAGCACCGAAGGCGGGAAAGGCTTTTAAAGCGCGACCCATGCCACATATTGGAACGAATATTGGAAAGAAAGGTGTGTTCGCAAAGCGCGCTGCCATAGATGCACAGATAAAAGAAAATGAAATGGCGGCTGCAAGGTTCGATACCGGAGTAAAAGAGCTCCAGTCTGACATGGATAATAAAGCTAGGGAGATGCTGCAAGAGGGGGCTGCAAAGTTGCAGAAGGGTGTCGATGAGATGCACAAGGGCATCAATGCGCAGATAAAAGAGAACGAAAAAGCATCAGCAAAGATGGGGCTGGGAGTCAAAGAGATGCACAAGGGCATCAATGCACAGATAAAAGCGAACGAAAAAGCCGCAGCAAAGATGCAAGAAGGTATCCATGAATTGGAGACCAAATTTGGAGAATTCCCGAACGAGATAGCAGACTACATAAAAGATTTCTACTATGGCTAAACCATAGTATTTTTTTTTATGTGCGTATATATCGAAAATCGTTACGAAATAGGAGATATACATGAAATTTAAAGAAACACATCCAAGAAAGGTGAGGGGAGAGTCCGTTCACATGACAAAAGAGGAAAAAATGGAGGAATTAACTATCAAAGGGACACAGCTTCAGGTGACCATGTCCATGGATGAACCGGAGCTTGATAAAAGTGGACGATTACATGATCTGAGGGGAAATGAGCTTGAATCGGTCGAAGCTGCATATCTAGTACCTGATAATAATAACTTCATTGATACGCCAGATGTGAAAAAGCTGGATGAAAGGATAAGACTATGGCTTAAGACCGGGCACCCTGTGCACCTGATCGGACCAACTGGCTGCGGAAAGACAAGTCTTGCGATGCATACTGCAAAAGAGCTGGGGAGACCGGTTGTCTGGATCAATGGTGACGAATCAGTCACGACCACAGATTTGATAGGTGGATACTCGCAGATAGAACAGGAAAGCCTGAGAGATAAGTATATTCACAATGTATTTAAAAGCAGTGACATACTGAAGGCAGACTGGATTGATAATCCCCTTGCTATCGCATGCAAATACGGTTACACACTGGTCTATAATGAATTCTCCCGTACAAAACCATCAGCAAACAATGTTCTGCTATCGGTTTTTGAAGAAAAGATACTTGAATTACCCACCAAGTTCGGAGAGGAGAGATACATCGAGGTGCACCCGGATTTCAAAGCAATACTGACCAGTAATTCCATTGAATATGCTGGAGTCCACAAACCACAGGATGCGCTGCTTGACAGGCTGGTTAGCATATACATGGACTACTACAGTTTTAATACTGAGGTAAAGATCGTCCAGGCGCACACCGACTTGCCGCTGCATGATATCAAAAAGATAGTGAGTGTTGTCACATATTTGAGAGAGAAACTGCCTGATGCCCAGAAGCCTGGAACAAGAGCATGTATAATGATAGGTAGGGGGTTGGCGGCTTCAAATGGTTCAGGTAATGCAGATTTCGAGCAGATATGCATTGACGTAATGGCTACTAAAACTTCCTCCCCACTTGACCTGATAGAGAAACAAAAACTGGTGAAAGAAGCCATTCTGGCCCTCAAATAAGGGGATGTATGGACAAAGTCAAGGCTTTAATCGAGGAAGCAAGCATCCATAAAATATTCGACCTCTTCAGTAGTAAACCCAGGGGACTCAAGTTCAACGATACCGATGCCATTGTTTTAACAGCCAAAACCGATGACGGGAAAAGGATAACCAGAACATTCTATTTCTGTCTGAAAGCTGATGGGACTTTCGATGAAAAAAGTATCGCAAGGGATGGAAGCCGGGCAAGGCGGCAGCGTCTGGCATCCTTCATCAAATATTATGGAATAGCCGGGAACATGAAAGAATACAATATAAAAGAAAGAATTGGTGAATGGAAAGGAAAGTCTGTGGAGGTGGTGTTTGATGAAAAAGAAGGAAGCATCTACATCCCATAATGGAGTTGACATGACGACAAATATAAAACGTGTAAATATAAAAGAAATATGCCAGAAAGCTCCTGCCCTGTTAGAGAGCATTTTGAACAAGAAAGCAGAGAGCATTACATCCGTGGCAAAAGAAGGTGAAGAATGGAAGGTACAGATCGAGGTGCTTGAGAGAAAAGCAGTTCCTGATACCCAGGATATTCTGAACACTTATGAGCTCAAATTTACCGGAGACCTGGAGTTCACTGGATACAGACGGGTCGGGATGCGCCACAGGGGAGACATGATTGTAGAAGAAGAAGCGTAAATCGAGCGGCTGCGTACTATACGACTGCCGGAAGTATTCAAATAAGGATGGGATAATGAACAAGAATGCAGCAATAATGCCTACAAGCATAGATGCGATTTTAGCCGGGTCACTTGCTTTGAGTAAGCACATATTATTCCTGTACACCTCACATTTGAACAAATATGCGATCCAGTCATCATTCTTTGCTATGTCTGATAATGACGAGAAACTCCTGTATATAACCTGTGAACAACCTGAGTTAATAAAAAGCAGGTTTGAGAAGAATCCCGGTCTGTCTTTTCTCCATCCAGAAAATATCGGCATCCTGAAAACCATGGGAGGCAAGTTGAGAATAATCATGGATATGAGTTCCATTGATGATGGACATGAAAAGCTGGAAGAATTCCTTGCTGAGAATAAAAATATTATCGCTTTATGTATGTATGACCTTTCCCGTCTTCCTCCGGAAAGAATCCAGAAACTTACCGCAAGCCATGACAGGCTCATCCTCAATACTCCGGATATCACAGTTCTATCCGGGGAAAAACTGGATATTGCAGATGCTACTTTAGAACGGTTCGTCAAGGAATATCTGGATATAGTAATTCTTGCAATGATTGCCGGCAAACCAATGTGCGGTACTGATATATTGAATATTGTCCACAAGAATTTCAATGTACTGCTGAGCCCGGGTACTATATACCCTCTTCTTCACAGGCTAAAAAAAGAAGGGCTACTGGAATATGAATGCAGTATTAAAAAGAAAGTATATAAACCAGCAAGGGGCAGCGAAGCAAATATCAAGCGTATACTTGAGGAACACAGTCTGGCAAATGAATTCTTAAATGACTTTTTAAAATCCAGAAATTTGGAGGCGAATACAACATGAATGAGGAGAACGGGAGATATGTGTATTGCATAATTAAATCTCCGGGTGAAAAAAAAAGCTTTGGGAATATCGGGTTTGGTGGGCAGGAAGTTTACACTTTAGAGTATAGGGATTTTGCGCCAGTGGTGAGCAACGCTGCGGTGAAAAAGTATGAGGCAAGCGATGAAGAAATTGAACTTCACAGAAATGTTGTAGAACAGGTGATGAAAGAGCATAGTGTGCTTCCTGTGGCTTATGGAATGGCGTTCAAGAACAAGAAACTGCTTTTGATCGCGATGAGTGTCGGATATAAAGCCATGAAGAAAGCTATGAATGAGGTCGATAATAGAGTAGAACTCGGGGTCAAGCTATTCTTGCCAAAAGAAAATGCTACGTGGGATGGAAAAGAAGAATGCAAATCCGTTTTCCTTGAAACCCTCAAAAAGAAAGCTGTCCAATCAAAAGAACTCAAGCTGTTCAGCGAGCGTCTGATCTTGAATACCTCATTTCTTGTTGACGGGGATAAGATAAATGATTTTTCTTCTGAGGTGGAACAGCTCGGGAATCAATACCAGGATCTTAAAATCCAGTACAGCGGACCATGGCCACCATATAATTTTGTGGATATCCAGATCCTGTCCAGAAAGCGGGGGGGGTTTCGGTAATGTTTATTATCGACGATATTTTGCTCAAGGCAGTGGGGATCACGATACCAGGATTGAGCCTTGTCTGGACGCTTGAACAGATACGGGATTTCGCATACAAGGAGCTGTACAATCCTGAAAAAATAAAAAATAAGATAAAAGAGAATAGATTGCTATTCGAGTTTGGGGAATTAACCTCTGGTGAATATGAGAACAACAATGCAAAGCTGCTGCAAGAGCTTAAACTTGCTGAACGGGGAACTGAGATGAATCTTAGTGTAAGAACCGATATCCTGGGGGCCCGATGAATTCAAAAACTGAGCAAATAAATTCACCATCTCCGGGATTTGTGGAAAGCCTCCGGGATTTTTTGAAGCTTCTTGAAGAGATGGAGAGGAAAAATGAAAAGATGAGAAACGTATCAGGAGAGACCAAAGGACCCTTCGATTCGAAGGCTGCGTATGGTTATACTGTTAAGCTTGGAATAGAGAAGAATGACTTTCCTTTTAGAAGGGGTTTTCATCCCCGTCCGCGCCCCTTGACTCATGTCCGATCAATTAGATCCAAAAATGTAGCAGCAGAGCCGGTGATTGATGTTTTTGATGAAGACGACTGCATATCAGTCGTTGCACAGATGCCCTGCGTCAAAGAAGAAGATATAGACCTCAAGATAATCGATAACATCCTGACAATCACTGCAAGAACTCCAGAAGGTGATATCGAGAGAGATATTTCGGTTTCGGATGGAAGCGATATCAAAGAGGCATCCTTTAAAAATGGCATTCTTGAAATCAAGATTAAGAAAGAGAAATGAGGTGAAATAAATGGCAAATGTAAAAGAACAATATGAAAAGATAATGGAAAAATTGTCAAAAGATATAGGAAATCAAAAATGGCATAGACAAATTGGGGGGTATTCATAATGGTTGATACAATTGGAAGACTCCCTATTGGAAGAACCAATATGATCGGAATAAAAAAAAGGAATTTTTTGGAAAGGACGATACAAAAAATGGAGCAATGGCGTGACAAAGCCAGAATAAATTTATTTCAACAGAGAGAAAGATACAAACTGAAAGTTAAAAGCAATCAAGCTTTAATGAGAGCTAAAAAAGCTGATAGATCGCCAAATCTCAATCCCGGTGCGGCTTTAGTCGGTTTAGGGGATAAACCAAAGTCACGGAAATACGGAGTGACACATTCTACTATTCCAGTGAAACCTAAGTATTCTATGGTGAAGCCAGCAAAGAGGATATACGGCAATATCTGGAAAAGGCTTGAAAGAGATGATAAAAAATGACATTAAGACCTGAAAGTTCTGGAGGTCTTGCCGATGCGATAGAGCGAATTCTGGACAAGGGTCTTGTAATCAATGCGGATATTTCTGTCTCCGTTGCTGGCACTGAACTTCTTGGTATCAAGATAAGAGCTGCTTTAGCTTCATTTGAGACAGCGGCACTGTATGGTCTTGAGTTTCCATCCGGGACAAACTTGAACGCTGCTGGATGGAGAGAGGTTGACAGAATTAACGCAAAAAGTCATGAATCCATAAATCGAAGGGAGGAACATTTATTAATCGAAGAGGGCTTCCCCATATCCGGACTGGAAAATCTTCAGTTGAAGAAAAACCTCAAGACCGATATGTCGTGATGAAAAAGATCAGTAAAGAAAATATGGCATTTCATTACCGCTGTCCTGAATGTCACTATCTGTTGGAAAAGGATTTGTTGTTCGGACAGGGATGCCCAATATGCGGCTGGGTAAGTCCACTTGCGATGTCGGGAAAATCAAATGTCGGGAATATGATACATGTAGATGTCGTTGAAGAAGAAGCTAATATAAGGATTACAACCGAACTGCCCACTGTTGATGAGAATAATTTAAAGCTTGATTTGATTTCCAATAAACTTTTGATATCTTCTGGTGAGTTCAATATAATTATTCCACTGCGTTATGCAGTGGAGCAGGTTATTGAAAAAAAATATCGGAATGGTGTGTTGGAGGTAAAACTCTGTAAGGCAGGAGGATGAATAATATGGATAATGAGAAAAAGAAGAAAGATGAAAGAGAAGACGAAGAAGAGATCAGTACGGTAGAAAGCGTTGTAGGACAGTTAATTCCCGGTCTTGGCGGGATTATTAAGGCACTTGAAAAATCCTCTCCGGAATTCAGACGGAGGATTGCACAGACAGATGCAGAGATCGAACACAGGTTAGAAACAGGCTGGAATAACAAGCCCAAAGTGGATTACGGAATATCTATAAGACCACTAACACAGCGAAAAGGTTTCAAACCAGAAAGTATGAAAAAAGAGCCTGAGGTAGAAAGAGCAGAAACTGAAATGGGGGAGCCTATTATTGATATTTTTGAGGAAAAGGACTACATTTCGGTGATAGCAGAACTTCCGGGTGTAGAAGAAAAAGATATAGAAACGAAACTAAAAGGTGATACACTTGAAATTTCAGCCGGGAAATATTTTAAAACGATTAAATTGCCATCCATTTCAAAATCCATTATTGAGAGAAACTATAACAATGGTATATTGCAGCTTAAGATAGAAAGGGAAGGTAATGCCAGTTAGCATCGACGAGGGCAATCTTAAACAGGGTTTGCTTGGGCTGGTTGTGGCGCTCGTGGAGATCATACAGGAAGTGCTCGAACGGCAGGCAATACGAAGAATGGAAGGCGGGAGGTTGAGCGATCAGGAAATTGAGAAACTTGGTCTGGCATTAAACGACCTGAAAGAAGCGCTTGATAACATAAAGAAAGACAATGACCTTGATGATGCCGTGAAATCAGTGCGAGATGGCTTAGATCAAATCACTGATGATATGATTAGAAATTTGATTGATACAAGAAGATGGGCTGAAGGTGCAGAAAAGGCATGAATGAAGTTCATGAAGATGTGGAAACCCAGGAGGGGAGATACCTGTACTCAGTTATAAATAGCGGTGCCCGGTTGTGCTTTGGCGATATAGGGATCAATGATAATGAGACATTCACAATACCTCATGAAGATATTGCTGCTGTTGTTCATTCCTGCCAGGCAGAAGCTTACAGAACACAGGACGATAGGAAAGTAAAAGAGTGGATTTTGGCACATAATTATGTAATTGACTGTGCGTCGAAACAATTCGGCACAGTTTTGCCGTTTGCGTTCGGTGCCATCGTGAGAGGCAGCGATGAAACTGTCAGGAACTGGCTTGCAGAGAATTACAGGAAGCTTAAAAGTGAACTTGAGAAGGTCAAAAATAAAGCTGAATATTCTGTTCAGATTTTCTGTGATCAGGATAGGCTCGCTGAGAAGCTTGCGAGTAGCGATCAGGAACTAAAGGAACTAAAAGAGAAACTGGAAAAAATGTCAAAAGGTGCTGCTTACCTTGTCCGGCGGCAGTTCGAGTTAAAAATGAAGGATGCTATTACAGCGGAAATATCCGCGCTTGCCGCTGATTTTGGCTCTAAGATAAGCGAACATCTTGAGGAATCAAAGCTTGAAAAGAAAAAATCACAAGTGCCTGAAAAATATAAAGAGATGAAGCTGATATTGGCTCTTTCCTGCCTGGTCAAAGAAGATAAAGTCGAAAAGCTCGGCGAGGTGCTGGACGGGATAAACAATCACGATGGCTTTGCAGTCCGCTTCACAGGCCCATGGGCGCCATTCAGTTTTGTTGGGTTAAAGGAGGATTTATGATGATGCCTGAAATAGCTTTCAGCCCCCTTGTTTCCACTGGAACCCCAAAGGTTAAGGAGGAACGAAGATGAAACCTGAACGCGAGAACAACTTTGTGGAGCTGCTGGACCGACTCCTGAATAAAGGGATTATTTTGAATGCTGATGTGATAATATCAGTTGCAGGCGTGCCTTTGATTGGAATTAGCTTGAAAGCCGCACTTGCAAGCATAGAGACGATGCTCGACTACGGGATGATGGAGGCATGGGATCAAAGCACAAGGGAATGGTATGCAAATCATTGCATAAAAAACGAGATACCAATTATTCAGGATGAGACAATCATTTACAGAACATTCGGATCTATCTGGCACAGTCAGGGCATCATTCACACCTGGAAGCCAGGCTTCTGGTACCTCACGAACAAAAGGCTTCTCCTATGGAGAAAGGAGCCTGATGAGATGCTTTTTGAGGTTCCACTGGAGAAGATAGAAGGGCTCGTGATTAGCAGGGAAGTCCATTTCCAAAAAGAGCGCGAGGAAATTTACCTCCAATTCGATGGCAAAGGTGCTCGAATTCACGTATCGAATACCAGGGAGTTCAAAGAGGCGCTCGAAAGCGTTGGAGTGCTTGAGAAAGAGTTCTCAATCCCGTGTGAGGGCGTACCTCTGCCCATGGGCGGAAACCCTGAAAAAGTACTTATTGCGTGAGGAGTATCGGTTGAATGAGCATGGAAGTTCCAGCAAAAAAACAATGGGTAGCAAAAATGAAGCAGGACTATCCATTTCCACTGTCTCACCGATCATTAATTTTCATAACACTACTGGTGGTTTTCCTTGCCGAGATAGCAGTGATGGTGCTTTTATTGAATGAAGAACCTCGTCATGCAATTTTAGATGCTTCCTTGCTGACAATTCTCGCTGCTCCATTCCTGGCATTCCTGATCACAAAGGATATGCAAGCACGGAATGCACTTCAAAAAGCACATCGCAGACTTTCAGTACTATACACGATTGACCGCAAAGCTTCGCAGTCGCTGAACTTAAATGAGATACTTAACGCTGCTCTGGATGCAACGCTAAATGCCTTACAAATTGAAGCAGGCGGCATCTTCCTTCTGGATCCGGATGGAGAGACCATGACGCTGCGCACGCATCGCGGCTTTTCAGAAGAATTCGTTAAAAACGTAAGACAAATCAAGTTGGACGAAGGCGTTTCCGGCAAGGCTGCTGCAGATAAAAAGCCAGTTGTGCTTGATGTTTCAGAGTATCCCACTGAAAGATTGGCTCCTTTTATAATTCGAGAAGGTCTGAAAAAGCTTGCCAGCATTCCTATCATAGCAGGCGGCAAGGTAATTGGCGCGCTGAACCTTGGGACACGAAGTAGCTATGCGTTTCCGCCTGAGGAAATAGAGCTACTGGCATCCGTAGGGCAACAACTGGGCATGGTGATGCAGAACGCGCGGCTATACGAGAAAGTCCAGCAAGAACTCGTTGAGCGCAAAAGGATGGAAGAGGAACTGCGCAGAGCGAAAGATGAGTTAGAAGCACGAGTGCTGGAACGCACTGCTGAACTGACAAAAGCTAATGAAACATTACAGTCTGAAACCAATGAACGCATGCGTATGGAGGCTGAACTTCACGTCATAGTGTCACAACTTACCGTACTGATTGAGAGCCTGCCGATAGGTATAATTTTTGAAGATGATACGCACCGCATTGCAATATCCAATTCAGCATTTTGCAGAATGATGGGGTATTCTGCATTACAACATGAACTTATTGGTGCAGATTGCCGCAAGGCTGCAGAAAAGGACAAGGTATTTTATAGCGAGCCTGAGAAATTTGTACAGAGGATTGAAGAACTCATTAGAGAGAGGCGTATAGTCGCAAACGACGAACTCTCCTTAGCAGATGGGCGCACTTTTGAGCGCGATTATATCCCCATTTTCATAGGAAAAGAGCCATATCGTCATTTATGGCTATATCGTGATATCACAGAGCGCAAAAAGATGGAAGAGGAACTGCAGAGAGCGAAAGATGAGTTAGAAACACGAGTACTGGAACGCACTGCTGAATTGACAAAAGTTAACGAAGTATTGCAAGCTGAAATAACCGTGCGCAAGCGTGGTGAGGAAACTTTAAAAGAAAGCGAAGAACGATTCAGATCTGTTGTGGAGTCTGCTATCGACGCAGTTATTGTAGCAGATATTGATGGGACAATTATTTCATGGAATAATAGCGCAGAAAAAATCTTTCTTTATGCCGAGGAAGAAATATTAGAAAAGCCTCTTACAATCCTTATGCCTGAACGATACAGAAATGCTCATCTTGCAGGGTTAAAGCATTTTATTTCAACTGGCGAGCACGCTGTTAGTGGAAAAATTGTAGAAATGTACGGCTTGAGAAAAGATGGCACAGAATTTCCAATAGAAATTTCTCTTGGCACATGGAAAACAGAAAAAGGAATATTTTTTAGCGGCATAATCCATGACATCACAGAGCGCAAGAAGGCAGAAGAACTGCGCTTGGAAAAAGAGCGCCTTGAGTATGCAAGCAAAGAAAAATCCGAGTTCATAGCAAGCATGAGCCATGAGTTAAGAACGCCTCTGAACGCCATCATAGGTTTTTCTGAAATACTGAAAATGAAAATGGCAGGTGAGCTTAGCGAGAAGCAGATGCATTACGTAAATAACATTTACACAAGCGGTGACTTCCTCCTCAACCTCATCAACGACATTCTCGACCTGAGCAAAGTAGAGGCTGGAAAAATCGAGCTGAACATAGAGAAAATCCCCGTCGCTACCACTATATATGAAGCTACCGTTCTCATAAAAGAAAAGGCGGCAAAGCACAATGTAAATATTAAAAAAGAAATTAACCCGGGACTTGAGTTCATAGATGCGGATAAGCAGAGAATAAAGCAGGTGCTTTTCAACCTGCTGAGCAACGCTGTCAAGTTCAGCAAGGAAGATGGGGGAACAGTGACCATATCGGCAAAGAAAGAAGGGGATATGGCACAGTTCTCGGTCTCGGATACAGGCATAGGAATAAAGCCTGAGAATCTGGGAAAGCTTTTCCAGAAATTCGAGCAGCTTGAGCCCGGAATTTCGGCAAAATACGGCGGGACAGGTCTGGGGCTTGCGATTTGTAAGCAACTGGTAGAACTGCACGGAGGCAGGATGTGGGCTGAGAGCAAATACGGTGAAGGGAGTATATTTACATTTATATTACCTCTGAAAGCTATAAAGCAGGCGAATACGCAGTAATGCTCTTCTGAAGAGTACCAAAGCTAATCCAGACTCTTTACCTCTATATCCTTTGCCAGCTTGGGTATTACATTGTGAACAGCGCCAATGAAAAGCAGCCCGGTTTCATCATCTTTCAGAGAAATATCAATGGCTTTTGCGATATAAGCATCGCGCTCCTGCAATAGTTCGTCTTTTATCTGATCGTATCTGCGCGCTGCATCTGCTTTTTCTTCCGGTGCCCTGGCAGTTATAAGGGTTTTGATATGCTCGTATTCTTTCCTGAGCAGTTCTGGGCTTTCAGTTGCCTCAACTGTTGCCCCTCTTTCATTCAACTTTCTGACTATCTGGTAGTTCTTGCTTCCTTTATCCGCGGTTTCCCTGACGATTTTCAATCCTAATTCACCGCCGCAGGGAAGACCATCCTGATATATTCTTGTCTTACTGTAATCCAGACCGAGTCCATCTATCTCTTTCTTCAGGTCATCCCAGAATTTTTCTATTTTTCTTTGGTTCTCAAACCATTTTTCCCTGCCTATCTTTGCCATACCCTCTTTTACAAGCCCCTCACCCATCGAACCCATATCAGTGGAGGTATGAACTATCTTAATTAAAATTAGCCTTCTCATCTAACTCTCTACCTTTGGAATCTCGTGCATTTTCTTATATGTATTTATAGCCTCTTCAAAATGCTTTTGATGTATCTTGAAATCTGGTTTTTCAATATCTCCTTCGTTATCGATATATTCTTTAATTGCAATCATGGCAGCTTCCCTGCAGATATATGATACATCTGCACCTGTTAAACCTACCATCAGCTTTATTAATGACTTTTCATCTATATCAGGACTGAGGGGTTTTTGCCTGGTGTGGACTTTGAATATCTGGTACAATTCCTGTTTTCCAGGAGGCGATACTTCTATTATCAAGTCAAACCTTCCAGGACGCAGGAGGGCGGGATCTATCATATCTAAGCGGTTTGTGGCAGCCAGAACTGTAACTCCCTTGAGTTCTTCTATGCCGTCCATTTCAGTTAAAATCTGACTGACCGTGCGCTCAGTTACCTGAGTATCACCGCCTTTTCCACGCCTCGGTGCTATTGCATCCATTTCATCAAAAAAAATTACACAGGGTGCTGCTTGCCTTGCTTTCTTAAATATTTCCCGAATTCCGCTCTCCGATTCGCCTACCCATTTGGATAACAGTTCAGGCCCTTTTATCGATATAAAATTGGCATTGCTCTCGCTTGCCACAGCCTTGGCTATCATAGTCTTGCCTGTACCAGGAGGCCCATACAGCAATATTCCTTTAGGTGGTTTGATACGAGTATAGTTGAAAAGAGATGTGTATTTAAGAGGCCATTCGATTGCTTTTATAAGCTCCTTTTTAACATGTTCCAGTCCTCCGACATCATCCCACGATACATTGGGCGTCTCCACAAAAACCTCTCTGGTGGTGGATGGAATGATCTCCGAAAGGGCTTCCAAAAAATCATCCATTGATACCTTCATTTCTAAAATTATCTCCGGGGATATGTGCTCTGATTCAAGGTCTATTCCAGGCATTATTTTGCGAATGGCGCTCATTGCCGCTTCCCTGCACAGGGCTGCCATATCTGCGCCAACGTAACCGTGTGTAACTTCGGCAAGATGTGGAATATCAACGTTTTCTTCCAGGGGCATTCCCCGTGTATGGATATTCAATATCTCAAGCCTGGCATTTTTATCCGGAATACTTATGCTGATCTCGCGGTCAAACCTTCCGGGTCTTCGGAGTGCGGTATCAAGGGCATTTGGAATATTAGTAGCTCCAATGACCACTACCTGACCTCTGGATTTGAGGCCGTCCATCAATGCCAGTAACTGTCCTACCACCCTCTTTTCAACATCTCCCAGAATTTTTTCTCGCTTGGGCGCTATAACGTCTATCTCATCAATAAAAAGTATGCTCGGAGCATTTGCGCTTGCCTCTTCAAAGACTTCCCGCAGTTTCCCTTCGCTTTCCCCATAGAACTTATGCATGATTTCAGGGCCGTTCACATGCTTGAAGAAAGCTGAGGTTTCATTTGCGACTGCTCTGGCTATCAGGGTCTTCCCTGTGCCTGGAGGACCGTAGAGCAATATTCCCTTTGGCGGGTCTATACCGAGCCGTTCAAACAGCTCTGGATGTTTCAGGGGAAGCTCGATCATCTCTCTTATTTTCCTGATCTCCTTACCCAGACCACCGACGTCCTCATACGAAATCTTATTTCCTTGTTTTACTGCTTCTTCTGCTTTTTTAAACTGGATACTGGTTTTAGGATGCACAATAACAGCACCCTGAGGACGTGTATCGATAACTGTATATTCCTGATAGCGTGTTCCAAAAAATACTATCCGTACGACATCGCCTTTTACAACCGTCAGGCCTCCCAGTAATTTACCTATATACCTGGTATCCCTCCGACTTGCTTTATTGGATGAAAGTTTAATAACCGATGCAGATTGAGCACTTGTTTTCCTTACCTTTACTTTTTCATCCACACCCACCTCTGCATTTCCCCTTACGATGCCGTCAATCTGAATTATGCTCTTGCTCCGGTCACCTGGAAACGTGGGCATAAGTTTGGCCACGGTTGTTCTTTTACCGACGATCTCAACTATATCGCCTACCTCAGCTCCAAGCAGTTTCATATCATCTGGATCGATTCGAGCCAGTCCCCTTCCCACGTCTTTCGAGAAGGCTTCTGCAACCTTTAATGTTAAATTTCTTGATATTTCTGTGGACATTATTCCTTCATATATTAATAAACAACAACATTATCCCAAGAGGCTTTTTTAAACTCTAACATGTGTATTGCTTTGGTTATATACAATGGTATCAATATACTGCACACTTAATAAACTTTATGAAGAAAATTATTCTCAAAGAAAACTTTGATGATAAGACCATCAACTAAGGCGTGGATGCGTGGATGCATTAAATATATTATATATGAATATGAATTTAATTGTGGTAATCGACAAATGCTACATAAAATAAAGGTGTATAAATTTGGTAAAATAAAAGCAGAAATAGACGCTGGATTGAATAAGGAACACCTTAATGATTTAAATAGAACTAAAAGAATGGAAATATCATCTGTTTGCGCGGGGCATTCTAAAAAGAATCCAGCTCATATTATATTCCAATATAAAGGTAAAGAAAATATTAAGAAAAAACTAAGTAAGATTCCTAATACAAAAGTAGAGCGAGATGTTTGGAGGGGGTCAATAAATTATAGAGATACAAAAAAAGAAATAAAAGGCGGAAAGGTATATTATACAGTAATTTCCAAAAAACCTAAATCTAAAAAGTGGTGGGAACATGCCTCAATGATTATTTCCAAAATTAAATAAGTCATGTACCCCTATCTGATTAAAGGTCATTTTCGTGCATGATTTTTTCACACCATCTGACTTTTTCACTCTTGCGTGGGGACAGTGTTTATTCATATATACGCATGATTGTTGATGACCTTTCCTTCCACCCATAACCTTCTCACTTCCTCGCACTTTCCAGTGCGGGATCAAGGACCCAGTGGGACTTTCGACCAATTTATTGGGCAGGAAACCAGATGAAACTACTGCGGAATCGACAGCTAACACAAAGTTGTCCTATGTTACATGGTCTGGAGACCTTGACCAACTGGTTGGCGCTCATCTACGGTCTGAAGTGTGACCGTTTTTGCTCTTTTGGATATGTTGGAACGTTCCAAAATACCCCATTTCAAGAAAAAAGCCTTTATTTTAACGATAACTTTAATACTGACCGTTGAAAGGTATATTTTATCAGTGAAGCCATCTAATACACTAAAATGTTCAACATAAACCCACTCAAATTTTTCAGGAGAACTCAAGCCGTCGTAACCGAAGCCTACAGAGGTGCAAGCAAGATGGGTAAAGGAAAGAAGCTGAAATCTTCCAGTGTTACGGCGGATTTCGAGAAGTTCGAGAACTTTTTCTATCAGGATTCTCATGTGTTCGGGATAATCACCTGCATAGCAGACAGCATGTCTGAATCTGGTTTATCTTTCATACACTCTGACAGAGACACCTCATATCAGGCGAATAACATGGTCTCTGAATATGAAATGGATACCATGATCTCGGAGCTTACTGTTGCGAACATGGTATTCGGGAACTCATTTACCGTACTTGACCCGGTGGAATCCGACTTTGACTTCCTGGAGCAGTTGAGTCCGAGATACATTACTGTTCAAAAGAATAGTGATACTGGAAGGCATGAGGGATGGAAGTATACGGAAGGAAATTTTGATTCCACACTCACGATCGAGCAGATCCTTCACATACCCGTGAACAGGCTTGCAGGTTCAACATGGGGTACATCCCCGCTTCAGCCGCTGTTTTTCATAGCAGAACGCAGAGGGCGCAAAGATTACTGCGGCTAAGCTTTGCGTTCTCTGCGAACTTTGCGGTGATTTATATTTTACAAGTTCAGAGATGAACTCCAGGAGGTCGCAGGACATGAAGCTTAAGGTAGGAGAGTAGTTGCGCCTCATGAATATCCCAAGAAATTATTTAGGAAAAAGCAGTTTTTTGACGGCTAAAACAACGGGTTCATGATGCTATAGGAGCAAATCCCCTACCCTCCGCTTCCCACATATATCAACGAGATAACAAGCGTGATCAGGATATAAAGCAAATATAATTGTATGCTGCCTGTCTGAATGACCCTCAGAACTCTCGATAAAGCAAGAACTATCCATGCTACAGGCGAGTAGAGATACTTCTCAAAGATCGGCTCGATCTCGGATTCAAACGCAAAGCTCTCCTTGAAATATGGCGAACCCGCATAAGTTGTATGTATCTCCCTGTGAGGTCTGTATATATTGACGAACCACATCCTTATGGGTTTTGAGAATGCTGTGGCTGTGTATTCATTCCTGCCTGTGGTAGCGGGCTGTCCGCATCCCCATGTTTCATAAGTCTTCGTACCTGTTCTTCCTCCGGCTGCTAATGCCAGTATCAGGATGATCGGGAGGAAAATAAAAAGCAGGAGGAATAACCACACTGTCGAGACACTTCCAGCTTCTGTGGCTATTGAAAGGTCAAAAGTGATCTTTGATATTACGCTTGTTCCCACAAGAGGGGATACGATATCATCAAGGATCCTTACAAAATAAAATGGAAGTACTCCAAGAGCTATACAAAGGACGGAAAGAATGCCCATCCCGAACAGCATGCTTCCTGGGACTTCTTTTGCATGCTTTGCATGCTCACTTCGGGGAAGAGCAAGAAAGCTTATCCCGAAAGCCTTTACAAAACACGCAGCAGCAAGAGCGCTTGTGAGAGCAAGAGCAGCCCCGCTTGACAGTATTGCTATCTTTGTGATATTATCCGAAATATTGATGCTGAGAAGTTGCGCCTGGAAGGTCAGCCATTCGCTCACAAAACCGTTAAACGGAGGCAGTGCAGAGATAGATACTGAACCGATAAGGAAAAAAAGCGCTGTCCATGGCATCTTTTTTATCAGACCGCCCATCTCTTCGATATTCTTTGTATGGGTTGAATATATCAGCGAGCCGGCGCCCATGAAAAGCAGGGACTTGAAGATCGCGTGGTTTATCGTGTGATAGAGGGCTGCGATCAATCCGAATGCTGCAAGTTCCGGATGCCCCAGGGACATAAATATCATGCCAACTCCGACACCGATAAGGATGATCCCGATATTCTCAACGCTGTGATAAGCAAGCAGTCTTTTCATATCGTGCTCCATCAATGCGTACATGACGCCCAGAAGCGCAGACGCTGATGCAATGATAAGAACCGCCATTCCCCACCACGCCACGCTGGCGCCAAGGAAATCGAACGAAACGCGGATCAGCATATATATCGCGGTCTTTATCATCACGCCTGACATCAATGCAGATACGTTGCTTGGCGCCGCAGGGTGGGCATAGGGGAGCCAGATGTGAAGAGGCACAATGCCTGCTTTTGTTCCGAAACCTATGAGAGCAAATATGAATGCGAGGTCTTTTAGAAGCGGCGGCAGCGATACACCGCTCATGCTGTCGAAGTTGAAACTCCCGCTCCCGCCTGCGAGGATAAGGAATGATAGAATTATGAACCCTGTGCCTATGTGGGTCATCACGATGTAGATAAAACCAGCCTTTCTTGTTTCCGGTTTTTCATGCTCGTAGATGACCAGGAAATAGGATACGACCGACATCAGTTCCCACACTATCAGGAACATGACCACATTGCTGGCTGTAACAACGAATATCATCGAGAGGATGAAGATGTTATAAAGAAAGCCAAGATATCCGATGTTCTTTTTTCCGAAATATTCGCGCACGTAGCCTATGGAGTATATCGAAACTGCAAGGGCTGCAATTGATATTACAAGGATGAAGAACGCTGAGAGCCTGTCCGCGACAAAGGCGAAGTTCAGGAATGAAGAGCCTGATATGGAAAGGGCGTATTTTTCTCCAAAAATAACCGAGAATGAGAAAACAATACCGAAGACCGATGCGATGGATGCGCTCAGGAAGGCAGCATAGGAAGATAGCCGGTCATTTTTATTGAATATTACAGATAATGCTGCGCCTGCCAGGTAAAATATGATAAGTCCATAGAATAAATAATTATAATTCGTGTTCTCACCTGAAATATTGATTATTAGTCATTTATCAGTATAAGAGGTTTTTGCTGAGCCAAAAAATATCAATCAGCCAGCGCTTCCCTGATATTGATTCCCGCTATCTGCGCTATGCCCAATGCCGCCCATGTGTTAAGAGCCCAGGCAAAGTTTATGAACACGGGCAGTCCCTCACCAAATGCAAAACTCCATAGCCCGCTTGCTGCGCCAAGAAGCTCCATCGAACCACCCAGGGCAATTGCACTCACGGCAAGCGCAAAGTTCCATTCAAGGGTTTGCCTGTTATTGTAGAACAGGGCAAGTATCGTAAACGCCGCATACATAGCCATAATTTCGGTCGTTGCTATCGCAAAGTAGCCCTCGAACAGCATAAAAACCACGAAAGCAATGAGGATAATTACGAGAGGAACATTCCTGGCTTTTCTGCCTTTTAGTGCCATATATGCAAAAATACGCTGTATGACGAATGAGAATCCAGTGATAACGATGATGAAGATGGGCGTCGAGAACAATGCAAAAGCTGGAGGCGAGCCGCCATCAAGGTAGCGCCACATTCCTGCAAGCGGTGCAAAATGTTCCACTATGTATGATACAAGCATCGAAGCCATGATCACAGCTAAAAGATGCGCGGTCTTCATCCTCATCGCGACCACTGCGCCAATAATGATCGCAAGGATCAGTCCCAGGGCAAATTCAAAAGATGAGTGAGCAATATAGCCGCCTGAAACGAACGCATAGATCGAGAGAACTGTGAGCAAAACGAATATCATGAGATTTGTTCTTTTTCTCCTGATGCTCACTGGTGAATCGGGTACTTTTTCCATTGACCATCTGATGATATCATTCATGACAGCAAGTAATGCAGGAGTGAAATACCTGATCAGCGGCAGCCTTGAAGCATCGAACAAAAAGACATCTGACCCGAGGTTGAAGAAGGTTTCCCAGCCCGGGATCTTAAGAAGCATATGTGTACTGTGTGTATAGAACTTCGCCACATCCGGGTCAGGGAGCTGCCATCTTCTATCGGAAATGTGCGGCGGGATAGATGTAAAGTCAAATTTTTGGGAAGCGTCCCCGAGGTCTCTTTCATGCGCCAGTTTCAGGTGCTGGATGTCCCGGACAGGATTCTCAAAACCCATAAGCTGCGAAGCCACGGCGTCTGCCATCACAACGCTGTTCGAAGCCACGATAGTGCGGAAATCAACTTCCTGGCAGGAGAGAGGACCGACGCTCTCGCCGCCTATCGTGCCGTCGATAATGGTCAGGTTGGGCGTAAAAGCATGGTTTATCCAGTAGATCACTTCATCTATCCCTTTTTTATGATACTTCGCCTTGTCTATTTCCGGAAGGGTTCCGTACATGTTTTTCATTCCAAGTGTGACCCCTGTCATCAAATGCGTCTTCATGACAGGTATTGAGATTATCACGTCGGCGTCCACTAATTCCTTTGAAACGATCTCTCTTTGAAGTACGCTATCGTTACCGAAGTCAAAGTATGCTATTCTGGTCTCCGAGAGATTTACCATCTCAACGCCCTTTTCCTTTGCCCACTCGATCCAGCCCTCATCCTTTGCGTTGCTCCAGAACTTTGTCCATACCATGTCAGCATCGCATAGCTTTGGCTTTCCGCCAGCCTCGCGTACCATGTCCACCACGTAACCCGCGACTTCCTTCGAAGTATAGCTTCCCCTGAGTTCAGGCACTCCGCCGCAGATGTTCACTTTGATGAGAACATTGTTTCCAGGCTTTACGAAATTTTTCATACCTCCCAGTTCATCCACAGCTGCTCTCACAGCCTGCTCCGGATCGTATATCCCGCGCTTTTCGTCTTTATACCTGATAACGGAATATTTCGGCGCCGCAGGTTCTTTCCTGCTTTTAATATCCTTATAAGAATAAACTTCTTTTAAAAACCTCCTCCGCTTCGAGAGCCGCTTCGAGACCACAAGCGCAGATGCGTATCCCAGGTATATCCAGAGAGGATACATGAGAAACAGGAATATTACCACGAGAAGCGGAACATCTTTCCTGTGAATGCCGGTAATGTCTGAATGGAACATGAAATCAGAGCCCGATAGATTATTGCAGAGCACGGGGAAAACACAGCGGAAGACGTCAGTATAGAGCAGCAGGCTGAACAGGATAAAGGACATGACAATAAGGAGACCAATAGTGATCTTTGCAAACCTGTCCATCTTCAGTTTGCTGCCTGCGACATATAGAACTATGCCTGAAACAAATAGCGTCGGCGGATCCAGAATAAAACTCATACCATAACCGAAACGTAAAATATCAGTTCAGTATATAAATGTTCCGAAGGACTCATTTTTCATTCTATTAAAAATAAGAAGAACCACCAACTCCCCAACCTGCTTATCTTCTTACTTTAACTGATACAGTCATGGGCATACTATAAATGAAATCATACCATAATTAAAACTGAGTATTACGAAAGTATTACGAAATCCATTCCAAATAATAACCAAAACAGATATTTTTATTACCAGTAATACCTTTAAATCCTATTAATGATTATAATACCAAAAAGCCCTGTGATATATCGATTATGGGTGGAGAGATATGAAAGTCAGGAGAACAATTTCCATAGACAAGACCGATCTTGATGTTTTGAAACCGTTATTGGAATCCAATGGCAACAATCTCAGTCTGGCTCTCAGGCATCTGATTGACGAGCACAGACAGAGAGTAAATATGAAAACGATATCAGGCGACCAGCAGAGAATGATCATGCTGAGGAACCAGATCATTGAGGCGCGAATAGCTTCACTCGTACCTGTTCCACTGATCAAATGGCTGCTTAAAAAGAACCAGGGTGTTCCTCCTCTTGGTACCTTCAGGGTCATTATGGAAAAGTATATGAAACTTTTCGGGATAGACAACCTGACCTTAAATGACTATATCAAGATCATAAACAACCAACTCGATATATTTGGATATCAGATACGCCATCATATAGACGTGAGCCCTGACACAGGTAATATCAGGATATCGTTCGAAAGTGAAGATGCCGACCATCTGAAAGGAGTTGTCGTAGACTATTCAAGCATGCTGGCGCATAACCCTATCAAATTGAAGACAAAAAATATCGTAGAATCTCCAGGTCTCATTATAGTTAATTACGAGCAATGCGGGAGCGAAGAGGAAGCCTACAGGTCGGTTATAGAACATTTCGGACATGACCAGGTGATACTGGACGAAATCCAGGACAACATCAAGTTCTGGAGGAATGCAGTCAATATTATTAAAGCAGATAATTATCATAATGTCATTATGGGAAGGGACATTTTGCTTGATATATTGAGATCCCATGAATTTTCAGGACATCTATGCAACCTTATTTCGAGCATATATGGTGTGCCTGTCGAAGATCTGGGAGCAAGGAATATTACGAGATATATCGAGGAGATCTGCAGGACGAACGGGTTGATCCACAAATTGGAACAGAACGATAATGAGATAAAAATATTTCATCAATTCGATGATATGGGAATTATCGATACGGTCAACAAAACCATCATCAAAACTCTGGAAATGGCAGGTCAGGATTTCAAGTTGAAGAACGGGGGTAAAATGACGGTATTAAGCCAGACCAAAAAAAAAGAGAAATAGGCGCTAAGCCCTATTTCTGCATCCACATCGAGGATGACTTGAATGCAACCATACCGCCGTAGTTACTGGTCCCAAGCTCAACGCCGTTCAAAGAACCTGTAGCTGTAGCCTCTCTATATGTCGAACTTTCGCTATACTTACTGACAAAGTCACCATTTTTTGATGTATACTTGTAGCTGCCTTTCATGGCATCCCCTGTGCCAGTCCACTCTGCCTGAATAGTGATAGTCTCCACTACAGGAGTATTCCAGTCATAAACATCCACGTTTATGGCAGAGAGAGTTGCTGATCCAAGTTTTTTATCCATGGTGAATACATCCTCTGTGGTGAATGTATAACCCCACTTGCAGGTATAGTATCCGGATATATCTGATGTGCATAACGATACATAGATATCTGTCCCATCATTAGTCTTCATTACATTCACATATTTATCAGTACTGCCGTCTGGTGTCTGTTCATACCATTCTGCATATGCTGATTCACCATTTTGTCTGTATATCGTTTTTTCTTCGAACGCTCCTGCACTCATGGTCACAGAAAAAATGACCAGGAGGGCAAAAACCACCATATATATTTGTTTCATATTTACCTCTTCTCTTTAAGCTTACATTCATGTAAGCTAAGATTAATGATAAAATCATAACATATTTAGAATTACTTGCTACGAATGTATTAAGAAAATAATAATGAGATAATAACAAAAAGGCAAAATCGTAATACGCGTAATACCCACCGGGAAAAATTCCACACTATCTTTTCCCAAAACTATTTCATTCCATAACAACTAAAGAGGGGCGATGCTTACCAAACGTATAATCCCATGTCTTGACGTTACCCTGGATAAAAAAGGAGGATGCGTGGTCAAGGGGATCGAATTCGTGAACCTGAAACAGGCTGGCGATCCGGTCGAGCTTGCAAAAAGGTACAATGAGCAGGGGGCGGACGAACTTGTGTTCCTTGACATAACTGCCTCGCATGAGCGCCGCGGCACGATGATAGACGTTATCGAGAGGACAGCGGACGAAGTGTTCATCCCCCTCACTGTTGGAGGCGGCATCAGCACTACGGATGCCATAAAGAGCATCCTGCGCGCAGGCGCGGACAAGGTGTCAGTCAATACCGCTGCTGTGAAGAACCCGGATTTTGTGAGGGAGGCGTCCGAAATTTTCGGCTCGCAGTGCATTGTCACCGCGATCGACTGCAAACGCAATTTCAATATAAAGGATAATAAAGATAAGACCATCATCGATCTTGAGGACGGTACGAAGGCATGGTATGAGGTGGTCATCTACGGCGGCAGAACGCCTACCGGTATGGATACAGTCCAGTGGGCAGAGAGGGTGGAGAAACTTGGCTCAGGCGAGATACTGCTCACAAGCATGGACAGGGACGGCACAAAAGACGGCTATGACCTGCCCATCACCCGCGCGCTCTCTGAAGCCCTTGACGTCCCGATAATAGCCTCAGGCGGCGCCGGGAATATTGAGCATATGTATGACGCTTTCACGCGCGGCAAGGCTGATGCGGCGCTTGCTGCGAGCATATTCCACTTCGGGGAATATACGATAGCAGAGGCAAAGGAGTACCTGAACGAGAAGGGTGTGGCGGTGAGGGCGTAGTTCATCAGGATAACCTCCATCCTGGATCATTTCCAGAGCCTGCATAAGATCGACTCAGCGCGTGCTATAGCACGATTCTTAAATTTCCGTAATATTTTAACCGCAGATGAACGCAGATAAACGCGGATACGTTGCTATTAATCTGCGTTCATCTGCGTTTAT
>JAYTKX010000092.1:0-19098 GCA_043729865.1 Methanobacteriota archaeon | reverse complement strand
ATGCTTCTCCTCATACTTCCTCTGCGCCGCCCACAGCGCGGGCGCATCCTTGCTCCTCCCCCTGACATAGCTCGTCAGCCTCTTCCTTATTCTCAAGCGTCGGCGTATTGATCGCCACCCTTGATATTATCGCTCCCCTGAGAATCACTGAAAAATATATATCCAATTTTATTCATAATACCATACAATAAATCTGCGTTCATCTGCGGTTTCGTTTCTAAAATACCTGCTATCTTATTTTTTGGTAATACCTGCAGGTGAAGGAAGCTCTGATATCAGCTCCCTGCTTGCGCTCTCGATGCTCTGGGCTATCTGCTGCCGGGGATTGATTATCCGCATCGTTATCTGGGTCATGACTTTGATATTTCTTATTTATAGCATGATTATATTCTTTTCATAAAAACTATCTAGCAGACTCTTGCATCTTGCTTCAGCCTCGCCCTGCGACAACTGGTATTTTATCCTCATAGCCTCGATAATTACAGAAATGCCTGATTTTCCATCGCACATATCAAGTATATCCTTCGCAAGATCTGATATGGTAAGGAACCTGTTATTCATATCGAACAGCCCGTGCGTCTTCTCAGGCTTTGCGCTGCTGCCCTTATGTTCATTCATCATGACCTCATGCATTATCTTCCCCCAGTTAAAGTTGAAAGTCCCCATGAACACCCCCTCATTTAAGACCGGATAAAGCCCTCTATTTATTTGATCGGTAGTGCGACTTTTCATCGATTTTTCCCGGTAAGCCCTGTTCATTACTTCAACAAGGTCAACGTTCCCCGCGGCTTTTTTATAATGAGAAATATACAGGAAGAGATGCTCCCTGTCAAGGGATCTCCATATCTGGAAATCCTTATACCTTTTGGAAAGCAGGTCATCGAAGGTCTTTATTACTGCGTTTGTGTCAGTTTTCGACATCCCTCGCTGGACATTACATTCATACCAGAGTGAAAGATCAAGTTTGTCTTCCTGAGCTATACTGCTCACACCAAATTTCTCCGGGTTCTCATACACTTTTGAATGTTTGGTAAGCTGGAAACTGCCAAAAGACATTGAACGGATAATACTGCTGTTCGCAAGAACGAAATTCATAGTCTCTCTTGCTTCATCCGGCGTCTCTGTCGGGAATCCGAAAATCAGGAAAAGGTGCGTCCAGATACCGGCATCAGAGCAGTATTTGCATATCTTCCTGACATTCTCTTTTTTGATCCCTTTATCCATACAGGCAAGGATGCGCTCATTCCCGGATTCCAGCCCGAAATACAGCATTTTGCATCCAGCTCGAGCCATTTTCCTGCTCATCTCTTCCGAAAAAGCAGGTTCGAACCTTGAATCCGCAAGCCATGATATATTCAAGTCGTTCTCAATTATCTTATCAGACAGGGCGCTTATCGATCTTGGAGAGACTCCTTCATCCTGGAACGTAAAAAACCCTGTCCCGTATTTGTTCTTAAGAATATCAATGTCATTGTAGAGAAGACCTGTATCCCTTGGCCGGTATTTTCCCGAATAACCAAAGCTATGGTCGCAGAACGTGCACCGCCCCCAGTAGCAGCCTCTCGATGAAAGAAGAGGCAAAACGAGATGGGGGGACAGGTACAGTTCAAGCGGAAACCCATCGAAATCAGGAGTGGGCAGCGAGTTGATATCCTCACCTGCCGGGCTTAATTTATTCATCCTGATCCTGTCTCCTTTTTTATAGATGAGGTTCGGAACGTTTTCTATATCAAAGCCGTTTTCCAGGTGTTTGATGAGTCCAAGCAGGGCAGTTTCGCCTTCATGAACGATAATGCTGTCAACAATAGAGAACAGCCCGTCATTATGGCTTATTTCATTTATAAGGCGGGTAAAAACACTTCCACCGATGTTGATATGTATTTTTTCATCAGCTTTTTTGATAAGATTTGCCAGAGTCATGCCGGGGATCAACTGGCTTGTATTGATTATCGAAATTCCCACAAGACCGGGGTTTTTTTTGAGTATTTCCGGAACAGTTCTCTTCTCGAAGTAATCTATGAAAAGATTTTCTTCCCTGTCGTTTATCGCAGCAAGCACATCCCGACTTCCGCGGCATGAATATCGCATATCATAAGAATGAAAAGTCAGGTTCGAAGGATAATATGCTAAAGAAGCGAGCTTAAGTCCGAGTTCCAGTATCCTGAAGGCATCGTTCAATTCATTAAAATCATAGAATTTATCAATATCTTTAAGGATACTTTTTGCCCCGTCAACCCTATCCACAATGTATTTACCAGCCAGAACAGAACCACCCAGCATGGCGTACTGCTCCTTAAGACCTGTCTGCAATTCAGTTCTGGATTCAAGCTCCTGTAATTTCGCATAAGCCAGCTCATAAGAGCCCTGCATGCCCTGTTTACTCAGGAGATCGTCATAAAATGACACATTCACATCCATCTGCTCAACATTACAGCCATGGGCTCTTAAAAAGGCTGTCAGCGAAGGAAGGCTCAGATAGGGCTGGGTCGGTATCCACTGGGGCGGGAATATTAATTTTGTAAGCATAAAAGCACCATAAGCTTTATGTAACCATATAATGATTTCATGCTAAAAAGTGATTTCTATGACCCCTGATGATCCAAAATATGTTGGCGATGAATTTGTTGAAGAAGAAGGAACTAATCTTAATGAGAAAGAAAAGGCTCTGGAGGGCTTGTATGACCTGGTTTTGCCTCCAGGAGTGCCGCATAAGCTGATCCTGGAAGCTATGGAAAAATTCAATCTTGATGTTTCATCCAGAAAATGTGCAGTCAAAACCATTGATGTGGATTCAGATAATCTTCTGATCTTACGTGGTGAATTAGACTCAGTTAATAAAGCCCATGATTACATCTTTCAAAAAATGAGTGAAAAATATAATTATAAGAGAAGATAATTTATTTAAATATAAATTCTTTTTTAAAAAACAAAATATAAGGATTTAGGGGATTAAATCCCCTCTTTCCCTAAAACAAGCGCTCTTTTCCTATGGGTCTTGTGGCACCAGTTCCACCGCAGTTCGTGCATGGAATTCCTTTCATCAAGTAACCTCTTCCCTTGCACCACTGGCATTTTCTTGAAGAATCAACGACCTCTACTTTTCCCTTCCCGCCGCAAACAATGCATGTCTTGCCCTCTTGCTTTCCTGTCCCGTCGCAATACGCGCATTTTACTTCACCGGGTACTTTTGGCGTTCTTTTTTTCTCTTCTTTTGCTTCTGCCATTTTAAATCACACCGCCATGAATATCAAACAGATATATAATTTTTTCGATTTGTATCCCAAAAAAAAATAAGAAAAGTAGGCATAAAGCCTACTTATGGGTTTACTTTGCCGGGATAACGAATGCTCTCTCACCAGCGCAGCGGTCCCACTCTCTGAGTGCCGCCTTGCCGAATTCTGCTCGTGGATTTGAGAAGTCAAAGTTGACCAAGTCATCTGCGAAGCAGAGTTTGACCAATGGATTGACGCAGAATGCATCCTTTCCAGCGTGAGCTGCTGCTACTACAGCGGTGTATCCACCCTGGTGACCTACGTTCATTGCGTAGTTCGGGTAGTTAGCGCCTCTGCATTCGCCTATGCAGCCTTCATCTGAAGCGATAGAGAACACGTTGGTTGCACCGCACTGATCCTGCAGGTCATATCCGTAGAATCCAAGTCTGCCGTGTGCCTCTTTGTGGAGGTACATGGAGAGATACCATGCGGATAGACCGGCCTGGCTGTGTCCGGTTGCCAGAGCTGTTGCGCCACCTGCTGCGATTGAGATGACTGTTGCTCTCTGTGAACCACCGAAGTGGTCTTCCAGTGTTGTCGGGTACTTCTCGTATGCTTCAAGACCGTACAGTGTTGTTTCTGTAGCGATATCTTTTACAGTTTCGATGGTGGCTTTTGCCTTTCCATTTCCGCCGTATTTCTTTGCTGCATAGTCGTTGCCCCAGTACAGGAAGTCATCGACGATATCATTGGTGTATGCTGGTGTTGCATACATTGTGAATCCGACGCCGCCTGACATGTAGCCGCCGAGCCAGATCTGGTCATACAGCATTGTGGCTGCGCTTGCAGTCTGCAATATTACATTGACTGGATCTTCCGGGCTTTTTCTGTTGGTCTGGCAGATATCTGCCATATGACCGAAGGATAATCCTCCTGGTTCATTTGGTCCCCTGGCTCTGCGAGCCGGGATCATATCACCCATTTCGACAAGTCCAGCGTGCTTGGCTGTGAATGCAAGTTCACCGACTGCCGCTTCACCGGCGCACATATGATATGCGCTGATAAAGGTCATGCCGACCTGCATTGCCATCCAGCGGCTTGTGCCTGGTCCGTCCTCAGTCCTTGTGACTATGGTCGGGATGTGCACTGCCTGCCAGGTGGTCTTGCCAACTGCTGCCTTGATCTGTTTTGCCTGGTTATCCGGGAATTCGTTGTCGATATTGATAACGAACTGTTTGTCTACTTCATCCTGCAGGGTCTCGTCGCCAGTGAATATTTTCACATAGCAGTCATCTACGAGTGCCGGGTGTGTTTCGACCATGTGTTCCTGGACGATTGCTGCGCCGGGCATTGCATGGTTCAAGACTTCGAGATAGTAGTTGATTGTCTCAGGGGTAACTTCCTTGCCCAATCTCTTCTCAAGTGTCTCGTGTGCCAGGTCAAGTCCTACTACGCATGTTCTCCTTATGTCGTCCCATTCCTGCTGCATTGCAGCATTGTTGACGAAGTGGAGATCGTCGCCGTCGCATACGATATCTGTTCCAGATATGGTGTATGGGGTCAACTGTCTCTGACCCATGGGTATACCTGCAAGGTGCAGCTTGGGATCATATGCCTGCAATCCTCTCTTCTTGGTGATTGCCGCTCCGCACTTTGCCATTTCTACCTTTCTTGGGTTCTGAGTATAGCCAAGTCTGAGGTATTTGGTCTTCTTATCAGTTATTGATTTAGCTTTTGCTGTGGAGCCGACCTTGTTGGATCCCCATTCTTTTGCGTACTTTGTTTCCATTGCTTTCTTAAATCTTACTTCTGCCATTTTGAATCACCTCACGCCTTTGGGACGAAGCCATATTTGGTTCTTAATTCCCAGACTTTCTGCACGTGCTCGATTACTTCCTTGTCGCTTCTGAAGGAGACATTGTCCACTCTATAGAAGGTGGTTCTCTTGGCTGCTTCGGACTCGCTCATTGGTTTCCCAAGGTTGACCTTTCTGTCAATTGGTACGCCTACCTGATCCTTGTCCATTACTATTACGCCGCCCTCGAGTCTGCGTCTGTCCAGCATATCGAACATTACGCCGTCTTCCTGAAGTCTCAGGGAGTGCCCGTGAACTGTGCATCCTCTCATGCCTGCAAGACCCCAGTCAGTCATCTCGGTCTCGCACACTCTCTTGGTGAACTCTTCAAGGTCTCTCTCTCTCATTTCGTTGACCGCTCTGCCTGACAGTGTACCTGGGTCAACTCCTCTGAAGTTGAGCGCTGCATGGTACGATCTCCAGTATGGTACTGATGGAGCATTGTACATGGAGTCAGAGAACTGTGCGTATCTGATCCTGTCGCCTGCTGCCGCGCCTGGGGTTGGTTCAACAACTTCTCTTACCGGGCAGTCTGGTTCGCCCATTTCCGCAAGTGGCGGGTGGGTGCTCGGATAGTCTGAGCCGGGTGCTCTGTGTCCGAGAAGTGCGGTCAAGTCCTCATCTGAGATATCGCGCATTTTCTCGAGGTCATCTGCCATATGTTTTCTTCTATTCTTGGCAACAGATGTATTGCCAGGATAATACTGTGGTTTATAAGCCATATTTTTTCCTCCTTATATTATTGAATTGGTTCTTCTGCTGTTCTGGATAAACTCAGTTCCTCAGCTTTTATAAGGCAGAGGTTTGTTTCCAACTTTGCATGTGGATCGACCATACCAAGCATCCGTTCATCTTCAAGATTGATGGTTTCATCATACCTGCTTTTGAACCCATACTTACCATAGTCTGTCAGAGTGGGTTTTGTTTTTATGAAGTAACCCCGTTTTAATTCGAACGAGAAGGGCAGCGCTCTTTCGCACGCTTTCCTTAGTTCCTCCACAACACTTTCATCATCCACTTCGACCAGAACCTCACCCACTATAACATGCAATTCGAATGCGCATCCACTGACATGAATAATTATCCTGTCAGGATGATTCACATCCATTCCCGTTCCGGGTCCGCATGTAACCTTTCTGGGCAGGTTCTTCCCACTGATCAGCATTCTTATCACACCTTTTACCGAATCGATCTCATTCAAGAGCTTCTCAGCGGTTTCAGGCAGTAATAGCCTTTGTGGAAATATCCGGATCTGTTTTAGTTTACCCGTTACTGTAGCAGTTCTTACCATTCAATTCTCCTTATACGGCCCCCGCAACTGCCTTGATCGGCTCTCTGAACTCATCGACCGAGCTGAAGACATCTCCTACTAATCCGGATGTCCTTGCAGGGCTGTATATCTGCACACCTGCGTCAAGAGCAACTGCTGCTGCTACGCATGGTACTGCGAGACCCTTTGAGTGTCTGGTAACGACGTGGTTACCGTTGAAGACACCAGGTCCACCGCCGCCATAGATGGAGTGCGAGAAGAACGAGAAGCCGACTGCAGCTCCCTGTACCTTACCGAAGTCGCATCCTGGAAGTGAGGTCTCCTTTTCAATGAGGTCGTTGAAGTACAGCAATACTGCTGATACTGACTGTGGAGCTCTCTGTGCGCCGCAGTTGATGAGTGTTGCAACGAGTGTGCCTGCTGCTGCGTATGCATTCCACTTTCCGACATCATTGGTCTTATAGGTTGTATAGCCAGATGCAAATTTTTTATCTGCGCTGATTACCTTGTCTGCAATTGCCTTTTCGACGCATGCATGGACAGCTGAACCGATTGTACCGGTCTTGCCCAGGGCTTTTGTTGTTCCATAAACCATGTTGTTGGCGTTCAAGCCCTGATATGAGAATGCCAGTAATCTGTGTCTCTCCTGGTTACCGATTGCATCTCCCATTTCGAAGACACCTGTATTCTCAAGGATCGAGCACAGCGCTGCTGTGTTCATAGCGTTCATCTTACAGGTTGCTGCAAGGTGGTTTGCCATAACGTTTCTCAGTGTGTAACCAAAGCCTTCATCTTTCTGCGGGATTTCGACGATTGACTTTACGTTTCCGCCCACCATATCGAGTGTCTGTGGGTACTGTCCCCAGACTGCGGACTTGATGGTTGGTGCATCGAACATTCCGATGTTGAACTGGCTTATGATTGCCTGTGTGGTTGCTGATGCTGCGCAGGTCAATGATGATACATATTCTGCTGCGACATCGATTCTCACTGAAGGCACCTGGACTATGAGTTGTTTTCCACCATTTAAGGACTTAACAACTGTGTCGTCCCCGCTGTCTACCTTTACCATATCGGCAACGGCGCTGCGGATTTTCTCAGCGTTCTTAACAATGTCTAATTTCATTTCTCTTCCAGGGATCTTTCTGCCCTTGCCACCGATCGCTGAGGTTGCTAAGGTTTTCTCGATTCCTGCTAAGTCAACGGCTGCTGTTCGCTTTATACCGGTGACTATACTTTTTATAGCGGCATTTCTCATCGGGCTTATGGCATTGATGTCCACGCCTGACTTGAGTTTTGCTCCTCTGTCGCTATATAGGTCTATTGTGTCAGCCACGTTTATTTACCTCCTAATTTTTTCATTTTCCAAGAAATTGGTCACTTGGCAGAGACACAACAAGAGTGATTCACAATGATCTGAGTATAGAACTTAGAAAAAGATGTTAACGTTCTTACCACAGAAATTATTGTTTTTTTATTGTATCTGTCTGCCATTACAATCCCTTGAACAATCAACCTATTCTCTGATAGTACTTAAACATTACGAATCGTTCATGATAATACATTATAAAATAATTCATGGCGATGCTTCACGCATTCAATATTATAATATCTCTTATTACCTATCCGCCACTTTCCACATTAGAATGGTCCATCTCAGTCGGGACGAACTCCTTTTGTTTCTCTAATGCCTGATTTACTTCATCGCGAGTGAACTGTTTTTCAGAAAGTTCTTTTTCATCCTTTTTTTCAATGGTTTTCAGGACTTCTGTTTTATAATAAAGGTTCGTCTTGTCCACAAGCGCCCACGTACCGTCTTCATCAGACATAAGCTCGGTCACTGTGCCCCTGGTCCCCGTTGCGCTATAAAGCACAATACTTCCAATCATAATAGGGCTGCCCGCCAGATCGAATGCCTTTATGTCACTCATCTAGCCCCAACCTACACTTTAATACTTAATAATAATTACGGTTCATTTACATGGATATGATGTAGTTTTTACCTGTACATATCTTCGAACAGCCACTCGTACTTATCGGGTTCTGTCAGGAACTTCAGTTTCTCTATATCCCTTACCAGCCCGTACATCTCCCTGTTTTTCACAAAACCGGTCTCTTTGATATTGGTCGGCGCTGATACACGCAATTCAGGCACGTTATCGTATGAAGGATTCCTGACGATCCCGTCTTTAATGATGAAATATGCTCCCCCTCCTTTTTCCTTTATGGGCGAATATATCGATTCAAAGTCGCGCGCCACCCAGTTCGCCATCCTGAGCGCCTTATTGGAAGCGTTGATCGTGAGATGCCCGTAGCCCGGAGGGATTATGACCTTGTCCCCCTGTTGTGCTTTTACCATTATTACATCTTTTATTGAATCATTATCTGGTTTCTGCATGACATAATGCGCTTCACCGTTAATGACTTCGTAAACTTCTGGAAATGTGACATCGGTTCCCGGCACGCAAGGATGATAATGCCCTGCGGTTTTTACGAATTCACACCCCAGCATGCGGGGAGGAATGACCGTAATATCGTACCTGAGACCGTGCTCTTTCACAACCTTCGCATCATTTATACTGAGCGACAGGTCGCGGTACATATAATACAGTTCATAATTATCAGAAGAAGAAAGCCACTTCCTGTCGTAAATGACATCTTTCATGTCAAACAGCATCCTTACATTCGGCTTTACCCTCTTTGTCCCGAATTCCATTATAGTATCCATCGAACCCTCATTGTGAATTTAAATATAAATATTATATTGTTTGTCTCTGAAAAAGGGAATTCATCCTTTCGGGGTAAAAAGAAAAAATATTCCCTGCTGTGACGAACAGCGTCCCGGTCCAGAATATCAAAATGTGGAACTGACTCTCCCTTAGCGTCACAAAATTAAAGATCAGTATTACTATCCCAAGGTGCAGCATCGACGAACCCATCCTGACAAGATAACCTTCTTTTTCAAATCTAATAGCCCGATTCTTATTGAATGTCAGGATAAAGACAATGCCCTGCATGCCAGTGATCACCGCCAGGATAAAACCCATCGCTGTTTCCATGCCCAATAAAAATGTCAGAATAACCGTTACTCCAAGCGCCAAACCGCTTATTTTTATCAGGATATCCTGTTCAAAAAGTCTTTTCGGTATGCATAAGCCAAGCGAGATCAGTAGCAGTACCAGGAAAGGGTACAGGTATGAGTTCATATCATCTATGAACTGAAGGTACCCGATCGTTCCAGTCCATCCGGGAGTCGCGGCAAGATAATTGTAATATGTAATACCATAAACGCACACAATGCCAATCGCAAAAAGAATGAGCGTGGTCAGCACGATGAGATAATAATCGTATTTCTTCAGTTTCATGGCTGCACCACCGAATGTATTCCCGGGACGATATAGGTGAGAAGATACGTAAATACAAGCGTAACAAAGCAGAGCACACCCAGGAGCGCAGTAGTTCTCCACAATTTCCCCCTGTCAACGTAAATTCGTGCGTGCAGGTACGCGCTGTAAAGCGCCCACATCATTATCGAACCGCTTATCTTGGGGTCCCACCACCATGCGCTGTCCTTCCATGCCTCTATTGCCCAGGGGTAGCCGATAAGCATTCCCGCAGTGAGCAGGATGTACCCCGGCTTTGCGTACCTGTATGCTATCTCATCATTTTGACTGACGCGCCGAAAGAGCATGAAAACGCATGCTGCAAACGTGATAATAAGCGAAGCGTAAGCGATGAAAAGCATTGGGGGGTGAGTCCACATGTAAGTTGAATTATAGTAGTATATAACGCGTCCATAAAGCGTCCCAGCTATCTGATAGATATTCCCGTCGCCAGCCAGGGCGGCATACCATCGGGTTATCTCGCCGTGCACTATCGGAAGAGGCTCCCTGAACGGATTTGAGAATAAAAACACAATTGATGAAAAAACAGATAATATCACGCCCAGAAATGATCGAAGTTCTTTGCATCCTTTAAGCGTCAATGCAAGAACCGACGCGATCATCGCCCAGAAATACAGCTTTTCAGATTCGATCCACAGCGGTATTGCAAAACGGCTGCTCTCAACTGGCAAACGCATGTCCACCGGGTATTCGATCAGGACAGTATTATATATCTGGGCATGGAACCAGATTATAAAAATAAATCCAATAATATAAAGACTGGCATGGATGTATTGAAGTTTTACCAGGTAATTGAAATAATCCTCCCTCGCGTTCCTCAGGAACAGGAGCGACAGAAAACCCATTAATAAAGCCACTATGAAAATATATGTAATTACGGGCTGACCGATGCCTGATACAAATTCCCTTGCTGCCAGGTATTGCTCAAAACCCATTATAGCTCGATCTCCCTTACCGGCTTTCCTTCCACGGTCTCGGGCGCAAGCCAGTCTATTATATTCATCAGGTCTTCTACGTTATCTGCTGAGATCTCAACATTTATAGAGCCAAGACTTTCCTCTCCTGCAGGAAAATTCACCTTTCCAACGAAAGCCACCTGTTTATTCAAACGAAACTGTGTGCTGTTGCCTTCTGTTCCATTGATAAGGATGCGCCTTGATGTATCGAGGATACGGAACTCCCTGAGAAGCATGTGAAGTTTTCTGAGGCTTTCAAGGTCCCCCTCACCATAAATTTGAGGGATCCCCAAATCCCGGAGAATAAACTCAACCGGAAATAAATTTGTAAGCGCAATTCTGACTTTTTCTTCTATTTCCGTAGGATATACGAGCGCTGAGACCCTGACCATCGTGTTCATACTGTTCTGAGCAATTTTCTTATTTCTTCCCGGAATTCCTCAACGGACCGGGTATTATTAAGTGTTATGTCGGCCTGTCCCATTGCTTTCTCCAGACCCCAGCCCTTTTCGCGCTCATCGCGTCTTCTTAATTCCTCTATCCCTGTCATATCGTCCGAACGGGCGCGTTTTTTCACCCTTTCGAACCTCAAATCAAACGGCGTATTGATCGCAATAAGCTTAAAATCATCACCGAACTGCTTCTTGAAGTAATTTACTTCTTCCATATTCCTTGTCCCGTCAACAACTACCACATCGCCCCTTTGCCCCCGGATCTTTGGAACGCAGCGCTGTGCAATGGCGTCCATACCCTCATCCCTGCGTAAAGCGGTGCCTGTGCCGCCGATATTCTCATCTGTTGGGGGCAAACCCCTTCTTTCCGCCTCTTCCCGTACCTCATCGCCCATGCTGACAACAGGTATTTTCAGGCTGCGCGCCACGGCAGAAGCTTCGGACTTACCCGATGCTGGCATCCCTACAAATGCAATGAGCTTCATTGAACGGTCTAATTTAGCTATTATATTATAAACATATCCACTCAATATTTATATGGTATAAAACCTATTTAGCCTATTATGGACAATGCAATTGCGAGAACGTCATCTGCGGATAGTTCGGTAAATGAAGCGCAGGTAAGAGAACTACAGGCTTCCATAGATGCCCTGAAAACCCAGATGAAAGAAATGCATTCAAAGCTTCTCGAAGCTGCTATCCTGAATAATAAATATGTCCAGACCATTACGGATTACCAGAAGCAGATGGAACAGTTGAAGAAACCACCCCTTTTTATCTGCAGCGTGGTGGAACTGTTAGAAGATATGGCGCTTCTCAGACAGCACGGCAGCAATCAGGAAATTGTCACTCAGATGCCTGATGAAATGAAAAAAGCGATAGAGGCAGGTTCGCGTGTAGCCGTAACAGGCAGCCTGGCGATCGTCAGGGTACTGTCCAAATCCGCTGATGTACGCGCGAGGGTAATGGAACTCATAGAGGCGCCAGATGTAGATTATAACATGATAGGGGGGCTTAGCAAGCAGATAGATGAAGTCGTGGAGACGCTTGAGCTTCCGCTTACCAATCCCGAGCTTTTTGCTGAAGTTGGGGTGGATGCTCCCAACGGCATCCTGCTTTATGGTCCTCCGGGAACGGGAAAGACGCTTATAGCCAAAGCTGTGGCGCATAGAGCCAAAGCGACATTTATAAGGATGAGCGGGACAGAACTTGTCCAGAAATACATAGGAGAAGGCGCCCGGCTTGTCAGGGACGTATTCGATATTGCGCGGGAAAAAGCCCCTAGTATCGTTTTTATCGATGAGATAGACGCCGTTGGAAGCCGCAGGACTTATGATGGCACCTCGGGTTCTTCTGAGGTTAACAGGACAATGGTGCAGCTGCTGGCAGAACTTGACGGATTTGATAAGCGCGGCGACGTTAAGATAGTGGCAGCCACGAACCGCATTGACCTTCTTGACCCGGCGCTTTTGAGACCTGGAAGGTTTGACAGGATAATCGAGATCCCCTTGCCTGATGCCGAAGGGCGTAAGGAGATACTCAAGATACATACACGCAACATGACGCTCGATAAGGTAGAATTTGAGGAACTTGTAAGAATGACGGATGGTTTGAGCGGGGCAGACCTTAAGGCTATAGTCACTGAGGCGGGAATGTTCGTAATAAGACGGAGAGGAAAGGCGGTAACACTGCAGGACTTCAATGACGCTTATAATAAGATGATAGTTAAAGAAACAAAAGAAGAAGTAGCCGGTATGTTCGTATAAAAATAAAAAAAAATTAATCCATCGTTTCGCCGGTATCTTTCGAGCGAAGGTCGGATAGAGAGAATGCTACTGCTTTTAATTTTACTTTTTCTTCATCCGTCGCCTCTTGACCTTTCTTGATGGCTTTAACTCTCTCAAGGTCTATACCGGAATATTTGCTAACCTGTTCATAGGTAAGTTTATGTTTATGAAGTAACTCAATTAAATGTCGTTTTGTGGATGGAAGTCCCATATATATCACCCTGATAGTAACTTTAATACATGAAACAGGTATATCAAGGTTCTTATGGTGCATAAAAAATGATTGATAAAGATAATGACGAGGTACAAATAACTGAAACTGAAATCGGCGGGATCAAAAAGTCTTTAAAGAAATTTAAAAGGAAATGTACCGTCGTTCGTGTCGCGCAGGCTAAAGGCTGGAGAAACGTGGTCGTGGTGGATTCCAAGACAGATAAAAAATATTTCTTTGGAAAGGTTGTCAACCCCCCGCCTGAGATCAATCCTGACGATGAAATGTATATAGGGTATGAGGAACTGCCTTACGAACTTCCGGGCATAAAGCAGAAGATAATCCTCATGACGCTTGACGGCTTTCAGCTTGACTGGACCATGGTCTAAGGTTCCACGGTCACGGTCCCGCTGAATTTTTTCACGCCCATGACTTTAATATCGAAACTATATGTTCCTGACTTTGTGAAGATATGAGTTATTAACTTATCATAATCCAGGATCTTATCCTCAAAAAGACCGTCGTTACTGACCAGAGTGAGCGGGTATGTGCCATCATTTATCCAGATGACCTCATCGCCCGGCTTGATTTTCAGGTTCGCCTGTTCCTTTAATACATAGCCTCTATCGCGGTTAATTTTTACTTTGATCTTATTACCTGTGGGTGTGACATCGGGAGTAGCAGTAGCAGTTAATTTGGCTGATGCTGTGACTTCCGGTGTAGTGGTTGGCTGGATATCCCCGGACTCTCCGGGTCCTTTAGGCATGAATGCCCAGACGATCCCCGCAATTACAAGTAATGCAAGAGCGATAGTTATGATCTTATTCATGTCCGGAACTTTTTGCGTGGATGCAGAGGGATGCGGTCTTATCTTTTCGATCACTGGTTTTGGTTTTTCAGGAGCCAGTCTGGGTTTTTCAGGCACCTGTTTTTGCTTTTCCGGAGCCTGCCTCACAACCTCTGGTCTTTTCTCACTTTTTCCTCCGGCTTCTTCAGTTGCAGGAGATTTTGCAACGATATCTCCAGCCCCTGTCAAATCCCGGCTCCAGTTGCATTTTGGACATATCTGTGCAACTGGAAAATCTATACTGCCAGTACCCATTTTTTTTTGTATGGTCCTGGTTATTAGCGTCTCACCGCATTTTGGACATTTGTCTACCATTACAACACCATCTTAAAAAGTAATTGTCTGATTTATTTATTTGAACATACATAAATATATCTATACACTGGATAATCTTTAAACATTTATAAGATAAATTAGCATTATGCTTTATGCGATCGAGACTGAGGGAATTACAAAGAGATTTGATGATATCATTGCTGTAAATAAGGTCAGCATCTCTGTGAAGCCGGGAGAACTGTTCGGGCTCCTGGGACCGAACGGCGCCGGGAAAACCACTTTAATAAACATGCTGTCCACAATGGTGGAACCAACTTCAGGAAGCGCAAAAGTCTGGGGATTTGATGTTGAGAAAAATTCTTCGCAGGTGCGCGAAAATATAGGTATGGTATTCCAGGACACCACGCTTGATGACAGGCTTACGGGCAGGGAGAACCTCGATCTTCACGGCAGGCTCTACGGGCTTGACGGCAAAACGCGAAAAAAGAGGATAGAAGAGGTGCTGGCTCTTGTAGAACTCACAGAAAGAGCTGATTCTATTGTCAAAACATATTCGGGCGGGATGATGAGACGACTTGAGATCGCGCGCGGGCTGATGCATCATCCCCATGTGCTGTTCCTTGATGAACCAACGCTCGGGCTTGACCCGCAGACAAGGAACCATATCTGGGAATACATAAAGACCCTGAACAAAGATGAAGGTGTGACGATCGTGCTCACGACTCATTATATGGAAGAAGCCGACCACCTCTGTAACAGGATAGCCATCATTGACCACGGCGACATCGTAGCGCTTGATACTCCCGAAGCGCTCAAGGAGGGACTTGGAGGCGATGTGATAATTCTTCAACTTGAAAAACCGGATGAAAAATCAAAACTGTGCGATATCTACGAAAAGAACGGGTGCGCAAAGATAGTTTCAAAGCAAAACGGCGAAGTCTTTATTACTGTCAAGGACGGGGAGCACGAGATACCGCACATTCTTTCGCTTGCCTCAGGGGCAGGGATATCTATTCTTGCAGTGAGCCTTCGAAAACCCACACTTGACGACGTATTCCTCCACCACACCGGGCGCGCCATACGGGACAGGGGCGCAAGCGAGGTCGAGCAGGTCGGATTCAAGATCAGATCACGGAGGAAATAACCATGAAAAAAGCAGTGAACAGGGCGCTTCAGACTGTGTATACCATGTGGCTGAGGGAGATGCTGCGCTTCTGGCGCTCAAAGTCCCGCATCATAGGATCGCTTGTCACGCCGCTTTTTTTCCTTGTATTCCTGGGGGCAGGCTTTAGCTCGTCTTTCCAGATCGAGGGGGGACAACCATTCGATCCTTCTTATCTGGCGCCAGGTCTGATAGGCATGGTCGTGCTATTTTCATCCATGATGGGAGGAGTGTCCATTATATGGGACAGGGAATTCGGTTTCCTGAAGGAGATACTGATCGCGCCTGTGAGCCGGTTCTTCGTTGCTCTTGGTAAAGCTGTGGGAGGCGTCACCACATCAATCATACAGGGTATTTTGATAATGATCATCGCACGGATGATGGGTATAGAATATCAATCCATATCCGGTGTGGTTGCGGCTGTTGCTATCATGTTCATATCAGGCATTGGTTTCATCGGTCTTGGGATAGCTGTCGCCTCAAGGATAGATAGCCATGAGGGATTCCAGATGGTAATGAGTTTCCTTACCATGCCACTTGTCCTTCTGAGCGGGGCTTTTTTTCCGATATCGAAACTGCCTGCATGGATGACCGTGCTCGTGTATGCCAACCCTCTAACATATGGAGTTGAAGCGCTTCGCTATTTCCTGCTCGGTGACTCGATAATCCCGATATCCCGCAGTATTATAATTCTGATCGCCTTTGCGCTGGCGATGACGCTCCTTGGCGGGAAACTGTTCGGGAAGATGAAGGTGTGAGATGATCGTCCTTTCAGGCGGCACAGGTACGCCAAAGCTGCTTCAGGGACTGCGCATGCTTATTCCCGATGAGGAGATCACAGTAATAGTGAACACAGCAGAGGATACTATGATCTCAGGGAATCTTGTTTCTCCTGATGTTGATACGGTTCTTTACCTCTTTTCAGGGCAGCTTGATGATACAAAGTGGTGGGGAGTCAGGAACGACACGTTCCATACGCACACTGCTTTAAAAAAAATGGGTATCAATAAAAAGCTCATGATAGGAGATTCTGACCGCGCCACGCATATCATGCGCTCGGAATTGATGCGAGACGGTGCGAATCTAACCCGGGCGACCGCCCAGCTTTCTGCAGCGCTCGGGGTAAGGGCAAAGGTGCTTCCCATGTGCGATGAAAAGGTCGATACGATCATAACCACACCGCAGGGAAAGATGCATTTCCAGGATTTCTGGGTAGGGGCGCACGGTGAACCTGATGTGCTTGATGTTAAAATTTCGGGGCTTGAAAAGGCAAATACCACAAAAGAAGTGATGGAAACGCTTACTTTTGAAGATAATGTGATGATCGGTCCGAGCAATCCCATAACAAGCATCGGACCTATTCTGGGGGTGAAGGGGATGCGGAAGTTGTTATCTGAGAAAAAAGTGATCGCTGTGAGCCCTGTCATCGGGGATGCGCCTGTTAGCGGACCTGCCGGGAAGTTGATGAGGGCAAAGGGGTATCCAGTTTCGTCAACAGGAGTGGTGGAATGCTACGGGGATATCCTTGATATAATGGTCATCGATGAGAGGGATACCGCAGAGGAGAAAGAGTTTCCTGTGAGGGCAGTAAGGCTGGATACAATGATGACATCGGTTGAGAAAAGCGAGGCGCTTGCCCGGCGCATGCTGGAACTTTTTGATGAGCTTTGACCTTTAGATATTCGACAGCAGCACAAGCCCCCTGTCCGTGAGCCTGAACGTGTCGTCCTCGATCCTGATGTAGCCGCCTTTTGTCAGGAAATCGGTCTGGAAATTAAATATTGCATCATTTACGCCCACTTCTTTCTGCAATTCGCTCTTCTTCTTCCCGAACACCCCGATGGTCTTTATCATCTTGCGCCTCACCGGATGCTCTATAGCCTTGACCATGAGCTCATGGTCAGCCACCTTTGCTTCGCGCACAGATGGGCGGCGCTCAAGCATGGCTTCAAGCTCGTCATCTGTTATTTCTTCACCTTTACTCAAGGAACATCTCCACCCTGCACAGATAGGCTGCTATCTTGTTATCCTCTATTTTTATGTCGAAATCCTTGATAGTCGCCTTTGTTATTTTGCCTTTTTGCTTGAAGATGGGAAGTTTTGAGGAGTCCTCTATCGCGTTCTTTGCTGCCTGCTCCCAGCTTTCAGGGGAGGAGCCTACTGTGTCGATTATCTTGACGAATGGCATGTATATCACCGTGGGTATGTTGGGTAGCAAGAGTATTAAATTTCACTGAGAACCAAAAGCTTTATTATTTCAGACATGGTCAAAATTTACCAGCCCTGTAAGGCTTATACGCATTGTATTCGAAATCCATAAAACTCAGGAATAAAATAATGAAAACCAGGAAAGAAAAAACAGAAATACCTGAAAATATCCCCGTAATAACTGCATAATAATGGAACTCTATGGTCCCTGTGCATACAACGATGTCTGCCTCCGTTACGGGTCTGAATATCTCGACCGGCGTGCCTCTCGATGTTGTGCCAAGATAAACGCAGTCATTCACATCATGGCGCGTGGTATCGCTGACAAGGGGAATAATTATCTATATTTAACGCCATATTCTATTCATGGTCGAAATAGATCCGAGGATTATTACGTTTTTTGCTGTTCCGTTATCCTATTTCATTGTTATCTTCTCAGTACTGCTCATCCAGTATGGCACGGTCAATATTATAAGCAGCCACATTGGCAGGATTTCTTTCAACCATCCGCGGCTTGTCAGGGCTATGAACTGGTGGGGCATTTTTATCCACGAATTAAGCCACGCCATAACTGCCATTGTGACGCTGAACAAAGTCAAAGAGTTCAAAGTCTCATCAACGGGCGGACATGTTATTCACGAAACCGGCGGAAAATTCGGGTTCTTACAGTGGCTGGCTGCCCAGTCCATAAGCCTTGCGCCTGCATTTGTACCCCCAATTATGGCAGCTCTTTTAATGCATTTTTTAGGCTATATCGATTTCACTCAAGTCAAATTTAATTCAGGCGATCCTGTCTCCATAATTTATGCTCTGTATCGTGATATAATACCATTCATAATCAGGACGACAGGATGGCTATTTGTAAACCTGAATTACCTGAAAATTGAGAATCTCCTGCTGCTGCTGTTCCTCATGTTCTCATTCTCGTCAGCAAAACCAAGCTCGATAAGCGGAAAAACAGGGACGCAGGGAGATATCCAGTCGGTTATTCAGATGTCCATTAAATTCCCTGTATACACGCTTTTATTCATTCTCATCTCCATCCTTTTTTTCTGGATATTGTTCGGATTTAACATACCATTGTTCTCGATAGTCCTCACATATCTGCTGCTGCTGCCAGTATTATCCATATTCGGTCTGGTGTTCAACTACCTGTTCATCATGATTGTCAATATGTTTGACAGGTCTTCCATACTCTGGATAATTATCGCGCTCGCGGCTTCTGTACTTGTTTATGCGGGTTTGACGCAGTATGTCGCAGCGCAGTATATTATAAATATTTCCAGCATTGCAGCGCTTGTCGGGATATTAAAACTGTTACGATAATGGATGATACCGAAGTCAAATAATAAGCTTATTTAACCCGCCTTTCCCACCTTAAATCATAAATAGTTCGTAATGTTAGTTCTGAATAGTATCGCACGATGCTGTTTTTTCTCATTTTCCTCTGATTATTCT
>JAYTKX010000091.1:0-11757 GCA_043729865.1 Methanobacteriota archaeon | reverse complement strand
ACCTGATAGTACATATTTATAGGGATAGGCAGATTACAAAACAAATGAGTCTTAAAAGCTGACTATGGAAACTGCTTTTTCACTAACTTAATGACATTGGTGTACCAGCAGTGGGGCAAGCCTGAGATGGCTCTGGAGTACTTTCAGAAAGCGCTCGATATAGACGAGGAGCTAAAGGACATAAGAGGCAAAGCAACAAGGTTCAATAATATCGGAGACGTGTACAAGCATTCAGGCGAGTCTGATAAGGCTCTGGAGTACTTTCAGAAAGCTCACAAGCTGTTTGAAGAATTGAAAGATGTCCGTAGCGCCAATGTGGTAAGAAAAAATATTGAATCTTTATACTCATCTATCAAAGATTAGTAATCCTCTCCGCCACTTCCTCCACCGTAACCAGCACCTGCTCCCCGGTCTTCATATCCTTTAGCGCAACCTTGCCCGCATCCAGTTCATTCTTCCCCACGATGACAACATGGCTTGCGCCGATAGTGTTGGCATAGGATATCTGGTCTTTGAACTTCCTGCCCATAACATCGATATATGCCGACACATGCTCGCGAAGCTTTTGTGCTATCCCGATGGCTTCCTTTCGCGTATCTTCGAACGAGACGACAACAATTCGCCGCGGCGCTTCAGGCTTGACTTCGCATATCTCCATTATCCTGTCAAAACCGATAGCATATCCGGTGGAGGGCGTATCCTCGCCACCGAACAACTGCGCCAGCCTGTACGAACCGCCGCCGCACACCTGGTTCTGAGCGCCAAGCCCCTCGCAGTATATCTCGAACACCATGCCTGTATAATAATCAAGCCCCCTCGCAATGCCGAGATCGACCTGGTATTCCAGACCGTACACGTCAAGCAGGTCAAGAAGAGCCTCAAATTGCGATATAGCCTCGATATCCCTCAGTAATTCCCGCGCCTCATCCACTGCGTTAATGCCGCGCAGCCCTATCAGGCGGAACAACGTGCCCCGCATCTCATCGGGCGCCTGTATGTGGTCAAGGAAATCCTCAAGCCCCTTATCATCCTTCTTATCCACAAACCGCATTATCTTGCTCTGGTGCTCAACTTCAAGGTCTTTCAGCAGCGTCCTCACGATGCCAAGGTTACCCACATGCAGGTCGCCCTGCACTCCTGCGCTCTTTAGCATCTCCACAGCCATTGCGATGACCTCAGCCTCTGACTCAGGTCTGGCGCTCCCTATTATCTCAACGCCGAACTGAAAGAACTCGCGGAAGCGTCCCTTCTGCGGGCGCTCGTACCTGAAGCAGTTATCAAAATAATAGAACTTGAGGGGTTTTGCAGACCTCTGCAACTCCTCCACGTACATCCTTATTACAGGCGCAGTAAGTTCAGGACGCAGCGCTATTTCCCTGTCGCCTTTGTCCTTGAAGTTGTAAATCTCACCCAGTATACCTTCGCCTGACTTAAGCGTAAAAAGCTCGATGTTCTCAAATGTCGGGGTCTTTATCTCTCCGTATCCCCAGCGCACAGCCACATCCCTGAGCCTGTTCTCAACGTATCTTCGCTTTGCCATCTCTTCAGGCAGAAAATCGCGCGTGCCGCGGGGTCTCTGGACTTCCATAATATACTTCCTTTCGCCCGAATACAGCGTATTCCTTTATAAACCCTTATGCTTTTGCTTTCGGAAAATATAAATATCATGAATAGCAGAAAGAATAGTATGGGCAGGTAAATACTTTTTTATATACCACCACACTCCCAAACCTGCCCATATTACTCATCTTATTTGACTTATTGGAATTGTTGAGGGATTCAATATGGTCATAATTTGGATATAAATTTGGAAAAAATCTTTAAATATCAAAAAGGATGAGTAATTATCATGAAAAAAACGATCTTTGTAGCTTTTGCAGCATCCATCTCATATTTCATTATATATATTATATTAAGATATTCTTTGCAGAATGCAATTCTTGATTGGCAAAGTGCTTTATCAGGCGCATTAGTTTTCTGGTTATTTATTTTTGTGGTGCATCATTTCCTTGGCAGGACAAAACAAGTTCCCTGGTAAAACATAACCGTCAAGGAATTCATGGATAAGCATAAAAAACCCTGCCATGAATATGAATATGGTATTCCTGTAGAAACTTCCTTTATTTGAAATTATTTCATCAACCTTTAACATCGGCGCTGGCGGATGGGCATACTTTGTTGAGCTTATAATTTTATCACTTCAGCGATTCTATTCCCGCAGAAACCGCATTGGAGAAGCTTTGCATTTCCAACCGTGAAATATTGCATCAAATGACCGCACTTTTTACAGAATGTCGGGTCGCCTTTCGCTTTCAGCTCATTGATCGCATGTCTGATAGACCGCAATTGATCATCATGTTCTTTGTCAAGATACATCAGGTCTTCATCTGTGAATGTTATTGGCATTGTATGTTATCTCCATCTTCATGATTTATTGCAAACTTACTCCATCCCTTGTTAAGTCTATATTATACTGATCATATATTATTTTACTTACCTGGAAACTCATGCCCGCAGTTAGGACAAAGCACCATCCCGCATTTCATAAATCGCAGGCATGCTCTGCATCCTTCGTTATTTTCCGTATCAAACCTGAACCCGCAGAGAGGACATTGTGTTTTCATAACAGGTGGAAGTATTCTATGACCCTGAAAGCCAGCCCTCCGATAAGGATCGCAAGCGTGATGGTGAAAGCCATTATGCTAAGAGCCCGCTTCCATCCCAGTTCGCGCCCCAGTACCGCTATAGTTGCAGCGCATGGGATGTAGATGGTGTTCACCAGCGCATAGACGAAGAGCTGCGCCGGGGTCATGAACAGAAGCAGGTTGCCCGCACCCCCTCCGTATTTTACGATCGCAAGAGTAACAAGGAGCTGCAGCGCAAGCTCTTTCCTCAACACCGCAAATATCAGCGTCAACCCTGCCACAGGAGGAAGACCGAGCCAATCTTCCACCACTGGCGCGAGCGGTTCTGCCAGCTTCCAGAGGTAGCCGGTCTCATATAGTGCCCCCAGGACAAGAGAACCGACCAGAACTATGGGGAAAGCTACGAACACGAAATCCTTGAACCTGTACCAGGTCTTCTTGAGGATATTGGAAATTATAGGAGCCCGGAAGGGAAACATCTCCATGACAAGCCCGGAGGAACTTCCCGGCATCACTTTGTTAAGTCCGACCCCGACAAAGAAAACGAGCCCCATGATGATGATATATATCGCCACAGCAGGCTTCCAGCCCACGAATAGCGAAACTGCGCCCAGGATAACAGCGGTCCGCGCGCTGCACGGGATGAGTGTTATGAGGGTGCTGGCGATCGTTCTCTCGCGCATCGTTGTCAGGACACGCGTGCCTATTATCGCCGGCACGTTGCACCCCGCGCCTGCCACGAGCGGTATTATCGCCCTGCCGTGAAGCCCGAACTTGTGCATCAGCCTGTCGGTGAGGAATGCCACAGAGTTCAGGTATCCCGTATCCTCAAGGAACGCGAGCAGGAAATAGAAAGTAAGAACATAAGGGATCCCTACGGCAAGCGCTGCAAGGATGCCTGCATCAAAACCCCAGACAAGCGTCTTTCCTACATGCCCATTTCCAAAGATCGAAAAAATGGCTCCGTCTATCAGAGGGGACAAATTTGCAGCCCACAGGTCGCTGAAAAGGGTAGAGAGAATATTCCCACCGTAAAACAGGAACCCAAAGATGATTGCCAGGACGCCCATCAACAGGGGAATACCTGTAAGCGGTGACGTTGTATATGCCCATAGTTTATCCGACGCTGCGGGTGTGACATCGCCCTGCACCTGCGAGGCTATGGTACCTGCAAGCCCGTGTCTTTCGCGGGCGATCCGAATTGGCGTCTTCTCACCGTGTTTTTTCTGGATATCCATGCTTATTTTTTTTACTTCACCCAGAAGGAAGCTGCCCTGTTCATGTTTCCCTACAAGCTCGATGAATTCAGCATCCTCTTCAAGAAGCAGCAGTGCAAGAGCCCTGGGGGAGATACCGAAATCATATCTGGAAAGCAGGTCTTCAAGCTTCTTGATGTTGGTTTCGATATCAGTCCCGTAGCGGACATTATATCTTATTTCATACTTCTTTCCCGCAACCTCCACAGCCTTCTGTATCAGTTCATCAAGACCCTGCCCGGTGGTGGCGATGGTCGGCACTACCGGGATGTCAAGGAGTTCTGAAAACTTTTCAGTATCAGTTATGATATTCCTCTTTTCAGCCTCGTCTATCAGGTTGAGAGCTGCCACAATGGGAATGCCAAGGTCGATGAACTGGAGCGTCATATAGAGGTTCCTTGCAAGGTTCGTGGCGTCAAGGATCATTATCGCGGCATCAGGTTCGCTGTCCAGCACCGCCCTTCGCGCTACCCATTGGTCCTCGGACACAGCGCCCAGGGCGTAGCTGCCGGGAAGGTCGATTATCCCGATGCGCAAGTCTTTGAACGTTGTGGCTGCCATATTCAGTTCAACGGTCTTTCCGGGATAGTTGGCTGTCACAACGCCCATACCGGTGAGGCGGTTGAAAATGCTTGATTTTCCCACGTTGGGGTTCCCTGCAAGCACAAAAACGAGATCAGTATCCCCCTTTATTTCCTTTAGCGCACCGTGGCACGAAAGCATCATTTCACCTTGATCTTTGAGGCGACCTCTCTACCCAGCGCATACCGCGAGCCTGCCACGCATACTATTAGCGGACCTCCGAAGGGTGCAACCTCTTCCACTTTTACACATACATCCGGTATCAGCCCGAGCGACGCGAGATATTTAAGCATCTTCGGGTCTTCCTCGAACACGTTCACGATGATCCCCTTTTCGCGGGCTTTTAGCTCAGAGAGTGGTTTCACCTTTTCTTTTATGAGCTTCCCATCTTTATCCGGGATGGGATGACCGTGCGGGCATGTCTTCGGGTTTCCAAGGCTCTCTGCTATGCGGTCTTCCATTTCAGGGCTTATGGCGTGCTCAAGCCTGCATGCCTCATCATGCACCTCGTCCCATTTAAAACCGAGAACGTCAGTGAGCAGGCGTTCTGATAGCCTGTGCCTCCTGATGACCGTTTTAGCAAGGGATTTCCCCTCATCCGTAAGACAAACGCCTTTTTCCGAGTGGAACACAAGACCCTTTCCAGCGAGTTTTTTTACCATTTCTGAGACAGATGGCGCTGAGAGTTTCAGGTGCTCCGCAAGGCGCGATGTGCTTACAGGATGCTGCTCTTCCTGGAGTTTGTAGATGGATTCAAGGTATTCCTCAGTCCTTGAATTATCAGCTTCCATTTTTCACCTCTGGCTTTTTCATGTATGTCCTGTAAATGAATATTCCGATGATCGCCCAGTACCCCGAATATGCGATCACTTCGGTGAGCGAGGGATTGCCGTTGTAGCCTATAAGGGATTTGAGGATGCCCCCAACAGCGCCATTATCATGCAGCAGTGGATATGAACCGTCAGGATTTACTGGTGGATTGACATCCCATACATGCTCTACAACGGGCGGGATGATGCCAGCCTCGTTGAGTTCATGTACTCCCATTGCTACCATTCCTGCTGAGAAGAGTATCAGCAATATGCTTGTATATTTGAAGAACTTGCTCATGTCGAGGTTGTATATTCCCCTGAACATGACCGCGGACAGTATCACGACAGCCATCACACCGAACGCAAATCCTGCAAGCGTATCGACCGGAGAGCTTATCGCCAGCGTTCCCAGGAAGAGCACGGTCTCGACGCCTTCCCTGAAGACTGCGATAAATGAAAGCGCTGCTATTCCCATCATCTCACCTTTTGAGATAGATACATCAACTTTTTCCTGGAGTTCTCCTTTTATCTTCTTTGAATTTTCCGCCATCCAGAATATCATGTAAGTGAGCACTGCGGCAGCCGTGAGGGCAGCCGCGCCTTCGAACAATTGCTCTGCCATGCCCTCAAGCCCGCCATATACTGCTTTGAATATCATGGCTACTCCTGCGCTTGCTATCACAGCAGCGATAATCCCTGCAGTAAGGTAGCGGTTGAGGTCTTTCCTTCCCACCTTTGCGATATAAGCTGCAATTATCCCTATTATCAGGGCTGCTTCAAGGGCTTCCCTGAAGGTTATTATGAAACTCGGTATTATATTTGTTACCATATTCGTTTTTTGGCCTCCTTAATTTTTTATTAGGTATACCTAACATTAGGTTTTTGCATACCTATAAAGGTTTCGGCTGGCGATAAGTAATAATATCCCCAGTTACCTTTATCCTCGCGTGATATCAGGCGAACTCTACGCGCTTGCCGCTGCGCTGTGCTGGTCGGTGGCAGCGGTATTCTACAAGAAAGGCATTGGTGCAGGAGCGATACCTGCCGTGCTGATACGCACGTTCTTCGCAATGCTTTTTGTTCTGGTCATGTACCTGATAATAAATGGCTGGAAATTTAATTTCACGCTCATCGGCTTTATGTTCCTGAACCTTGGCGGGCTGTTGCGTCTCATTATCGGAGGGATGGCTTACATGAAAGGAATTGAGAATATCTCGGTCTCAAGGTTCATTCCTATACTATTCACATTCCCGCTTCTTACCATACTCCTTTCAGCCCTGCTGCTGCATGAAAACATCGGTCATGAAGTTGTTGCAGGAACAGCGCTGATAGTGATCGGGGTATGGGTACTGAGCAGGGGGCATAATACCGGCAATGAAAAGAACGTGAAGCTTGGGGTTTCATTCGCTTTGCTCGCATCGTTCCTGTACGCATTCTCGGTCGTGGCTACAAAAACGGGTTTGAACGAAGTCGATCCCTTCCAGTCAGTCCTGATAAGCATGCCCCTGCCGCTGGCTCTGCTGTATGTCGGCTACTCCGTTAAAAGCGGTCCGGCTGCCATCTTCAGGTTCAGGAGGGAAGCGTACATACTTCTGGGGCTTGGCGGGATAGCCGGGATGGGAATAGGAAGTTACCTGTTCTTCAACAGCATGACACTCATTGGCGCGGCTAAAGCCACAAGCCTTGCAGCGATAACGCCTTTTCTCTCAAGCATGATGGCGCTTGTGACGCTTAAGGAGAAGATAAGCAAGGAGCTTGTCCTAGGTACTGCTGCAACTATGGTGGGGATATGGGTGATCATGTAACTGTCGCAGCAGCCGCTTCCCAGCTACCGTATCCTGACCAGGCAGAAAGTGCTGGCTATATGGCGAAAACTATATATTTATGCATGAATGTACATATATGCAATGAACTATAAGGCGAAATTTTTCAAAGCACTGGGAGATGAAACCCGTCTCAGGATCGTAAGCTATCTTTTGAGGGAGGATTATTGTGCATGTGATTTTACTTCTGGTATCAATCGGTGAATAATCAAGAAGCAGTATCGTCAGTATCAGACAATGTTCATCCTGATATCAAATCCACATCCAGCGACCTTATCCTTGCCAATCATTGGGATCATTTGATGGCACGCATGGGTGTAAAACGCAATCAGCATGTAATTGAACCAGGACTATATGCACTGGGAAAACCCACAAAAGATTCACCTGTCTTCGTAAGTGCGAACTATACACTCAGTTTTGATGCATTAAGATCAGCCCTGGCAGGGATTGACGGTTACATACTTGTGCTTGACACAAAAGGTATCAATGTCTGGTGCGCCGCAGGCAAAGGGACATTCGGGACTGATGAGCTTGTCCGCCGCATCGAAGCAGTCAAATTGCATGAAAAAGTCAACCACCGCCTGCTCATTGTTCCTCAGCTTGGAGCAACAGGAGTAGCTGCCCGAGAGGTCAAAGCCCATTCAGGATTCAAAGTCGAGTTCGGTCCGGTGCGAGCCGCCGACCTGCCGGAATATCTTAAAACTCATAAAGCTACAGAAGAGATGCGCCGTGTTCGCTTTACGCTCCCTGACCGCATTGTCCTGATACCTGTTGAATTCTTACCTATCCGATATTTATTGATCGCACTGATACTCATTTCACTTATCACAGGTCATATCCTGGGAGCAGCCGCCATCACGGCTATTCTATCAGGACTGGTGCTATTTCCGATACTTCTGCCCTGGATACCGACTTCTGATTTCAGCACCAGAGGATTCATATTGGGCGGACTGACAGCTTTGCCGTTTGCCACGAACGCATTCTATGGAATGACAGAAGTAACATTGTGGATGCGCATGGGCTGGGCTTTGACATACATGCTGACTATGCCGCCTATCACTGCTTTTCTGGCGCTGAATTTTACCGGATCGACAACTTTTACACCCGTGACAGGTGTTAAACGCGAAATATTTACCTATGTTCCAAAAATGGCATGGATGCTTGGGAGCGGCATCATCCTGATGATCGTACTATCATCAATGCGAATATTGGAAGGGATATGATGTTCAACTCGTATGTTTCCAACACTTTAAAATATGATCCAGAATTATGCACCAATTGCGGAATGTGCAGCACAGTATGTCCGCATGGTGTATTCAGTCCGGATGGAAAAACAGCAAAACTGGTGGATCCCGTGGCATGTATGGAATGTGGAGCATGTCAGCTTAACTGCCCGACAGCCGCCATCAAAGTAAAAAGCGGCGTGGGTTGTGCGTATGCTATGATGTGGGCTGCCGTAAAAGGGCAAAAAGAAGTCACATGCGGCAATAGTGCATGCTGTGGGCATCAGGTTCTGCAGATCGGAAAGCGGAACGATGATGAGAAAAGATAATATATTTACAGCTCATGTAATCATGAGATAATATGCGAAAAAAATTACTTTTTAGTCTTTCAGCAGCCTTAATTCTTGTATCAATATATCTGGTATTATTTATTGCGCCCATCCCTATTGACCCTGGTCAGGCAGCCGGCGACCCCAACAACTTCAAGATCTTCTATTTCCATGTCCCCATAGCGATATCTGCGTATCTCTCTTTTGCCGTCGTGTTCGTTGCCAGCATATTATATCTGCGCAGCAAACAGCAAAAATGGGACATAATAGCCCTGTCAGCGGCTGAAATTGGAGTTATCTTTGCAGTATTGACGCTGCTTAGCGGCTCGATATGGGGAAAGTCAGCCTGGAACGCATACTGGGCATCATGGGATATAAGGCTTAATACGTCACTTGTGCTGTTCCTGATATACCTCTCTTATCTTATGGTGCGCCAGGCTGTTGAAGAGCCTGAGAAAAGAGCCCGGTTATCAGCGGTTTTTGGCATCGTAGGGTTTATTAGCGTCCCTGTAAGCTTTCTTTCGGTTCGTTTCTATGCCAGGCAGCATCCCTGTGTAGTCCCGCCCTGTCCGAGCGGCGGCGGGGGAGGCATCGGTGGAGATGTCCTGATATTTCTTCTGATAAATTTTGCGGCGTTCTTCCTTCTTGCGGCGTCGCTCATGCTGATGAGGATCGAAAACGAGAAAATGAAAGAAGATATGAACGAGATGAAAAGAGCGAAAAATCTATAAAAAAAATTTATGAGGCTGTGCCGGGTTCAGCCTCGATCTCTGTCTTTCTGACCTCTACTCTTCGCAGAGGATATATGGGCTTAACATCATGATAGATGCTGGCTGAGAGCTTTCCGGTTACGACTTCCTGGATGAACTGATCCAGGTCCATTTCCTTTGCTCTTGACGCTATCACGGTGTTCATTACAGAGCGGATCGCTTTTATCTGGTTCGCCCTTGCTCTTTTGATGGTGTAGCACGATGGTTTTACCCGTATCGTGTAGCCATCTTTTGTTGATACCGAAATATTGGTCTCAATATTTGATGTCGATCTCTTTACAAGCGAGCGCAGGTAATCCGCCGTAAGTTGATGACCTGTGAATTTCGTATAAGCGGAATCGCCGCCCACGCTGTCAACTTTTAAAATCAATTTAATGTTCTGTTTTGAAAGGTCGTTCGTTAATTCCCCGAGTGTCACTTCGATGACCCTCCCGACCAGTTTTTCGGGCACGTCTGCCACTGTCTCTCCAATGTTCGCTTTTCCGAACATTTCAGGTGCAACCAGGTTGTACCATTGCTTAGCTTTCCAGCCTTCTGCTTTTGTTACTGCCAAATGATTTCCTCCAGGGATTAATAATATTGTGAATAGGATTCACAAACCTTCTGCTTAATAAGGCATTCAATACTTAATACTTTTGGATAATTTGAGGGGTTTTCCGACATCCTTATGTTCAATAAGGATAATTCAGCATCGCCCCATGCGGGGGTAACCAAGCGGCCAAAGGTGATAGACTCAAGACTTAATACCAAAATATAGTAATAGATACATAAAAATAAATCAGCAACGTGCGGAGGTAGCCAAGTGGTCAAAGGCGGCAGCCTCAAGAGCTGCTCTCGCAGGAGTTCGAGGGTTCAAGTCCCTTCCTCCGCATACTCTTTCCTTGTATCCATTTTATTGATTGCGGTTGCAGGGGCTGCGATTGCAATAGGCGACTCCGCTGACGTTGAAACGATTGTGAGACACACACCATCACATATGAGGAATTTGAGAAACGACTTGTTTTGAAACCTACAAGTTTGGGCAATACCAAGCAATTGTAGGTATTGAGGTGCAGAATGTTCAAAAAATGTCCCTGAAAAAAAAATAATAAAAAAGGAAAGAATTAAAGCTTATCCAGCTTTTCGATCCCGACTTTCTTTACGAATGGCTTGTTGATCTTATCCGGCATCCATTCAGGTTTGTTCTTAGGAGCGTTGATAATTTGTTTCCAGCCCTTGAATACGTGTATCTTCTTTGTCCCGCGCTCTCTGAGCCGAAGTTCGACCGGCGCGCTCTTTGTTCCCCCTATCCTGTTCGCTGCCTTAAGGGCAGCCTGTCGCGGCTGGCGACCTGTAAATACGCCTTCCTCTGAACCATTCTTTTTCCTTAATATAAAATTCTTTATTTCAGTCATTTGTTTTAGATCCTCCTCGCACCCTTTAGATGCTATGCCTCTACATACACTGTTTCTGTTTATAAAACTTATTTGCATGAATAAACATGATAATTAAAATCCATTGCCACTAATATTATGTATGCCAGAATGGCTGAATATATCTCTTTCATCTTATACCTGTAATGGGGCTGGTGAGATTTGAACTCACGATCGACGGGTCTCTCCGAAAACGCCAGGTTTTTGGCGATTGAATCTTTGAGCAGCACGTTCAGTGCTTCAACGGTTCCTCACTGCTTACCGCGTCCGGTTCGCTCGGTTGACCCGTTGCTCATCATAACACACCGGGCTCCCTGGAGTTATACCCCGGAGTTAGACCTCGGAATTAATTCCGAGGACTTCCTGAGGACTTTCCTGGTCCCGGTTTTCCGCTGGAGCCCGTCGCCATGCCGGACTAGGCCACAGCCCCTGATGACCCGTTATACTCGATTCGATGGTTATTAAAGTTATCTAATCATGTGAAGTCATCTCATGAAAATTACTGGAATATCGATTTCAGTTCATATTCAAGAGGCTTCCTCATACCTTCACTGAACCCGTGGGTTCCGGTCTCTATCCTGTAGAACATTTTCGGCTCTTTGGCTTTTCTGAAAGTGTTCTCGGCAAACCCTATCTGGATAATACTGTCATTGACAGAATGCATCATTACGAACCTGCGGGGAGGGATGGATTTGAGATAAGTATCAGGGTCAATGGAACGGTAAAACCTGAGCACGGTTTCATTCCTGATATTGACACTCTGTGACTCAATATCATACCCACTTGTGCTGATACCGATAACCCCCTTGAGATCCTGGTCAAGAGCGGCAGCGATGATCGCAAACCGTCCTCCGTTGCTCTCCCCGATAACAGCTATCTTTTTTGCATCGATCCTCGGATCCTGC
>JAYTKX010000090.1:0-7276 GCA_043729865.1 Methanobacteriota archaeon | reverse complement strand
ACTGGAAACTCTAATATATTGATTAAAAAAGGGTGATTCTGCAATCTTTTATGAGCTACTTCGTTGAGTAGAATTCCTTAACCGATGACCAATGAATATTTGTTAATGGCTTCTTTAATTAATCGATCATAAGGATCATTTTTTAAATATTTGAGTGCGTCACCGATCTTATTATGTGTTATCTTTGGTGGGCTTTCTGGAATTTTCATAAATCATTTCAAATACTATTAATTACTAATTTATTTAATATTAGTAATTAATAGTAATTAAACTTATTCCTGTTAAACTGATGAAACACATTTCAACTAAATCTTAACGTTCATTTCATCACGGGCTTATAGAAAAGGGCAAACCTGCGCTCATTATCAGGCGGTCTGTTCATCTTCCTCCAAATTATGAATTCAGGCGTGAGATCAGAAGGTCTGAACCAGTACCAGGACATCTTCGCGCTGTTAAGCCGGATGTAATCGCTGCCGAGATTGCGCTGCATGATGTCAGCTTCATTCTCATTCCCGTCAGAATCGTGCACTACGATGAGCGGGGCATTGAATTTGGCGTCCATACTCACCTTCCATTCCACATTAGGATAATGGCGTGCGTACCACAGCAACAGGGTTTCCATATTTTCATCAGTAACCTGTATCCTGGTGGACTGGTTGCCATACTGTGAAGATGTTTCGTATATCTTTGTCATGAACTCAGAAAATTTCTGCGGCGGCTGCGATGCCTGTATCATCGGTTCAGCTGTATCAGCATAGTTAATAAAATTCAATTGAACGCTTGAATGGACAAAAAACAGACCGCCAGCTATAAAGAAAATTACTGTAAAAGTTCCAGCCCTTGACTTTATTTTCAACCTGGGCAGCATTTCTCCCAGATATGCAGCTGAGATTATTACAAGAGGCAAAAGCGGGTTCAATACAAGCCACTGGACTTTTTCCTGGACATACGAATATACAAAAAAGTTGGTCAATCCCCAATAGATCAAAAAAGCAAAAAAAAGATTCCGAATATACAGGACACCAACGATCCCCGTGAGAAGAAGTGGAAGAAATATGATAATCGATGATTGGAGGTAGGATGTTGGTAAGAATCTTCCCGCAAATGCATAATTGTCTGCTATGAGATACATTATGTCCACAGCTACCCAATAAAGAAGCAATACTATCAGCAGCTTGCCTTTTTTCCTGCTGTGGAAGCCATAATAGAACATACCGAGAATACCAAACACAAGTACGGTTAATTCATAAAGTGCAATAATGCCCAGATAGAAAAAATAAGGTCCCCCCAGACGCTGTATCCTGTGCATCTCGTACCAGGTGGAAATCGCTTTTTCAACCGTGCTTTTAATGCCTGCGATATCAAGGATGTTCCCTGTATAGAACAGCGAAAAAACCACAAGGACTACAAGAATGAGAAATACCCCTTCTGCGATCAGGATAATAAATTCCTTATCGGGTCTTTTCATTTTATCTATCAGAGTTCTTAAATACCGTTCCCTTATGAAAAACAGGAACAGGAACAGGGCTATCAAAGCAATTGTGATGTACGCGTTCTCTTTCAGGGCTGCCATAGAGGAAATCGATATCCCCCCAAGAGCAAGATAAAAGATCCTTTCTATAGAATACCCGGCGAAAATATGAAGGTTCAATAACGAAACTTTCTGCCTGTCTTTATCAAATGCTTCTGCGTATTTTACAGCGCATACAAGAGCCAGCAGCGTAAAGAACGATATGAACATGTCTTCCCTGTAGAACCTGGAGTAATACAGGAATGAAGGAGAAAAAGCGAGAAAGAACGCAGCAAAAAGCATGCCGGAATTTCCCAGATATCTTCGCAGAGGTATCAGCAAAAAGATCATCGATGCGCCAAGGATCGCAGGAAGCAACCTGGATGCAAAAATATTGTCCCCAAAATGCCGGTACATTTCTGATGTGACGTAGTACATGAACGGACCATGGAAAGACGGATCATATGTGTAGATACTGTCATTGAATAATTTGTATGTGCCATAGCCCACAGCGGCTTCATCCTGGTGGAAAACCCTCTCATCAAGGTGATAGAGTCTCAGGAAAAATGCAAGAATTATTATTAGAAAAAAAACAAGATACAATGCAAAATGTCTTTTATTCATTTAACTTATTTCTCCCCAAGTTCTGCCCTGATAACTTTCATTACCCCGCAATCCCTCATCCACACCTTCTCTGTCTCCAGCAGATTGATCCTCTTCTTATAATAAGGCGCATCCAGCACCAGCGTCTCGTACTCCCCGCCCTCCCCTGCAAGATGCACCCTGTACTTCCTGTTAAGCGCCTTCAGATCCTCTATCAGTTTCTCATCAAAGCGCCGCCCGAGCCATGATCCATCCATCCCTCCTGCTGCGACCTTGACCATCCTGATATCCATCAATTTTATCATCTCGCGAAGGAGAGATTCAGGTTCATTGTGCCACAAAGGAGCGAACATCGTAATTCCGAGTTCATCGCATATGCGCTGAACGCGCGATGCCTGGTACTCTGATGCGATGGCGCCCACTGCCACCCCATCAACTTTCACACTGCCAAGCGCCCTCTTAAGGTCTTCAAGTTCCTTCTCCTTCTCACCCGATGAAGACACAGAAGTCAGGGGGATCCCGCAAGCCTCTGAAATAAGCCCCGTAAGATGGATGTTCGCAGAATGGAACATATATGAGTCTTTATTTGCAGGTACTATTGTTACCAGGTCTGTTACTATATGACCTTCTTTAAGCGCCCTGAATATTGCAAAAGAAGAGTCCTTACCACCCGAGATGAGCGCAGCAAGTTTCATTCTTCGTATTCTGATCTCTTCTTCTTCTTTTCCTTCTTCTCTTTCACGCCCTCGAACTCCTCAACATCCACAACATAAAGCGGTGTGCTCTTCAAGGGCTTACCTATGGTAGACTTGGCTATTCTTGCAGCGTGCTCCTCGCTCTCTGCGTCGTATACTTTCATCTCAAGCAGGATGCCCACAAGAGCTGTTCCCGCTGCCATGAAAACGCTGTCAAACGCCTCGCTGCACGCCGGACAGGTGGTTGCGCCCACTTCTATCTCCACGAAATTCAGGTCTGGATTAAGCAGTTTTCCCACTTCTGAAATCGCTATGTTCATTGCATCCCCGACGGTTTCCACGTTCTTCACAAGCCATGCGGCTTCCAGTGTAACTATATAATTTGTCATTTTATTCCTCTCTTAGATCGTAAACAGGTTCTCATCACTCACTTTGAACACGCCGAGTTTCACACCCGCATCAAGCCAGGCATGCCCGTAGCTGAAACAGGCAAGGGCGTTCACTTTATCCCCCTGCTCAAGGAAAAACCTGCCGTCGTCATAATATGCCTTTGCCATCGTTGAAAAATCATCCGCGACTTTCCTCAAATGAGACTTATCCTGCGGCGTGACTTCAAATGCAGACAATGCCCTGCATAAAAGGCTCTCATATCTTTTAACTTTCTCATCAAGAACAGCAGGTTGTGTCATTTGATTGTATAATACCAGCACGGATATGTAAATGTTTGTAATATTAATAGAAAAGGTAGAGGATTTACAAGATTGTTTGGATAGGATAGGAAGTGAATCTTATAATTATTATTTATCCTCTACTAAAATCTAGTATGTTTCCCTATATAATAGGATTTTCCCAGATTTATACCCAAATTTACTCCAAATCATGCAGTATCTATCAAATTTTACTGCTCCTCAAATGGATTACCAATGCTTGAAAATAACGCAATTATCCGGATGCGTCCGGTCATGCTTTCATCCACCTTTGCCCCCCAGATGACGTGTTTTGTGTCAGGCACATGCTCGGTCATCAATTCCCCTATTTCTGCTACTTCATCAAGTGTCATATCTCCCCCGCCGATAATATTTATGAGCAGACCGTAAGGGTTTGAGATCTTAGGAGTGTCAAGAAGGGGCGTGGATACTGCCCGTCTCACAGCCTTCTCAACGCGACCAATACCCTCAGATTCACCTATCCCGAACGAGGATATCCCCCTATTTTCAAGCACGGCTTTCAGGTCTGCAAAATCAAGGTTCATCAGGCTCGGTTCCGTTATGGTCTCCGTGATACTCTTGACAAGCGCCCCGATAAGGGAATTCGCGACCGCAAAAGCGGTCTTTAGAGGCAATTTACCTGCAAATTTGCGAAGTTTTGTATTATCTATCAAGACCACGGAATCACATGTTACTTCCAGGGCGCGGATAGCCTCCATCGCATTCTGGCGCCGCATGGCTTCTATTTCAAATGGCAGGGTCAGGCATGCTATTGTAAGCGCGCCCTGGGCATGGGCGATATCAGCCACTACAGGAGCGGAACCCGTGCCTGTCCCCCCGCCAAGACCAGCAACGATGAACACGATATTACTGCCTTCAAGTTCTTTTCTTATCTCTTCTGAATTCTCTGTGGCGCACTGCATCCCTACTCCGGGAAAACCACCGCACCCTTTCCCGCGGCACGTCTTTTTTCCCAGTAGCATGAGTTTGTCCGCTTTCTGCAGCACAAGATGATTGATATCGGTATTCGCCCCTATGATCTTAGCGCCGACGACCCCCTTTTCTGATAGATAGGTCGTAATGTTGCAGCCTGCGCCCCCAAGACCGATAATAGACACGGTGGGTTTTGAAGCTTCCATAACCTTGGTAAATTTTTCCATAATCTGATTATTAATAGATTCCTAATGATATAAAAATATTGTTTATGGCCGATACGAAATAATTTATATGCCTGTCCATTAATTCAGAATGTATGCGTATCGGTGTCATAGCAATACAGGGTAATGTCGAAGAGCATGTGAACGCTATGCGTAGAGCGCTTGAAAAGGTGGGTAAGGAAGCGGAAGTCATTGAGATAAAGCATAAAGGACTTGTCCCGACATGCGATGCACTCATCCTTCCCGGAGGCGAAAGCACGACGCTGGGAAGATTGATGGAAAAAGAAGGCATCTCGGCGGAGATAAAAACGGTCACTAAAGCAGGAGTTCCGATAATGGGGACATGCGCCGGGCTCGTTCTTCTCGCAAAAAGGGGAGATGAGCAGGTAAAAAAGACGGGGCAGTCCCTTCTTTCCCTGATGGATATCACGGTCAACAGGAACGCCTTCGGACGCCAGAAAGAATCGTTCGAATGCCCTGTCGATTTCAAAGGTCTTGATTCACCTTTCAATGCTGTGTTCATCCGGGCGCCCAGCATCACGGGGTTCGGGGAGAATGTGGATGTGCTCTCAGAGTGCAATGGCGTTATTATTGCAGCAAGACAAAAAAACATGCTTGCCCTTTCGTTCCACCCGGAATTGACGGATGATCCGCGGATACATCATTATTTCTTGAAAATGATAGGATAGAATAATCAGGATTATTCTATCTTTCTTTCGATTTTTTTAAGTTTTTCCTGATATGAGTTCCGCAGTTCCTCATATTCTTCATCTATAAGGTCACCTGAAGCATAATCTTTCTCAAGTTTTTCGAGGTTTGAAAGTAATTCATTCTTCTCGGTCTCGAGTTCATCTTTGGTCTTTCCTGAGAGGTCTTCGTCTTCCGGGACAGATTCTTCATCTTCCCGTTCTTTTCCTTCTTCCAGTTCTTCTTCAGAGGCTTCCTCATCAGGGGTTTCTTCATCAACTTCCTGCTGTTCTTCGCTCTCTGGTTCTCTCTTAAGAGATTTCCTTATTTTCTCTTCGATCTCCTGGAGCTTTGGACTCTTTTTCCTGATAATCGGATATGAAAGTACAAGTACTATCAGGAGCGGGATGATCAAATAAAGCGCTATCTGTGAAAGGTCAAATGCGGATTTTGAAAACTCGATATTGACCTCCTTGAATTGGGGTGTCTCGAAATTGTATATAACGCTATTATCCTCGTCTATGGGTCTACCTGATGTTTGAATGTTGCTTCCTTTTTCATCTTTTATAATTACGGTTTCACCTTTGCCTTTTGTTACCTTGATAACGATATTTAAAGGAACTTTGTTGATCAATGTGGGAAATACGAACTTTTTCGTAAAATGTCTTGACTTAACGAGCGACCCTTCGGGTTCAGCGGGAAGTACATATTTCACTGCATACATCGGAAATGGTTGATTATCTCTATTAATATTATCCTGCCAGCTAATAATATTCCCATTCTGGATAGCATTCATGGGCACGACGCTTCCGTTAATCACCATTGGCGCTTTTCCGACTTCGATCGCTTCGATCCCATCAGGCACCCATGTCCTGAGCGTACCCTGGAAATTCATATCCCCGATATTCTTAAAGACAATGGTTTCACGCACATTTATCTTGTTTTGCTCTTCGAATTGGGCTGCATCCACCTCGATCAGGTGCTGAATTAAAATGATATTCTGGTCAGATTGCGTTGCATTAGCCAGATCAATGTTTTCAGCTATTTGAGTGATGTTCCCAATATTTGCTGTGGAATTGTTTCCCCCCATTCCTGGATATCCAAAAACGGGGTTGGTCAATAGAGCTATCAATAAAATAGTTATTAAGAATTTGTTCATCGTTTTCATATCAACACGTCTTTTAATATACTATTTGGGTAGATATATTTTGTTATTATGAAATGGGAAATTATTTCAGGAAATAATAGTTTTATATCCTTTAAATTACCTAATGTTGATTATGATCAAGCTAGAGGCGCTCTATTCAGGTAAGGCAAAGACAGTTTTCAAAACAGACAACCCTGACAAGTTGATAATGGAGTTCAGGAACAGCCTGACTGCTTTTGACGGCAAGAAGAAGAGCGAAGCGCAGGGAAAAGGATTCTATAACGCACAGATATCTGCCACGCTTTTGAAGTATCTTGAGGAGAAGGGCATTAAAACGCATTTTGACCACATGCTCTCTGACACCGAAATGGTCGTGGACGCAGTGAAAATAGTTCTTATAGAGGTCATAGTAAGGAATATCGCAGCCGGCTCTCTCACAAAGAAATATCCATTCAAAACAGGAGATAAACTTGACCCACCGATTATCATTTTCGATTACAAGAGCGACGAATTCGGCGACCCGATGATAAACGACGACATGGCGCTCACAATGGGACTTGCGACAAAAGCAGAACTGGCAAAGATACGAAAAGACGCTCTAAAGATAAATTCCATACTTATTGAATACCTCGCCAAAAGGGATCTCATTCTTCCCGACTTCAAACTCGAGTTCGGTCGCCGCAAAGGAAAGATAGTCCTGGCTGATGAGATATCCTGCGACACCTGCAGGTTCTGGGACAGGACGACAGGGGAATCACTTGACAAGGACG
>JAYTKX010000089.1:0-3611 GCA_043729865.1 Methanobacteriota archaeon | reverse complement strand
TGACTGTTATGAATGTCTATTCAAGTCAGGCACTTGATCCCCATGTTAATAGATATCGGTTCAGGGATGAATGGTGGGCTTAACCGATGACCAATGAATGCTTATCTGGGATTTTAATCCAATGGTGAATAATGCAGTCCAGTGTGTTTTCACGATGGGGAGCGCGATCGAGTAATCGATTTCATCAAAGATAGCGGGGACTGAAAAACCATGCGGCCATGATCTGGCCTCTTTGGGTCTCACTTTTTTCCATTCCACATCATCAAAAGAGAGGATCTCATCCACTCCTTCCGATTCAGCTGCCTGGTACAGACCCAGATGCTTCATCACCTTCATTGTATCCAGCGTAGTCATTGATTTCTCCGCGACAATGATCTTTGCAGGATCGTATTCTTTAACCGCGCGTATAGCACCTTTTAGCACTTCAGGATTGGTTGAGCCGGGCGGGTAATCGGCTGTGTTTGCATTTGGTCTGATAAGGACAGTAGAATTCTTCTCTATTTTCATGCCTCCAGCAAGCAGGACAGCGGTTCTTACGGATTGTATTATATCCTTGTTTCTGACAACACCTACTTTTACCATATTATCCACTTTTGCATATCCAAACTTATATCTATCCCGGATACCTTATCTTTAAAAGGTATTAAAACTTTATCTATGATTAAATTAAGCTGCAAAAAAATAATGGTAAAATAATTTCAGGACTCTACAAAAATAATTTCAGACCACAACATTTATGTGAAAAGACACACAATCATACCTTTAGTGAGTGGTATGAATACAAATTTTCTCTTCAAAATACTGATTGTTTTTTTCATCTTTGTTATTATTTTTCCGTCGATTACAAGTGCTTCAGAATTCAGATCTGGAGATAAACTCGTTATCACAAAAGATGAGGTGGTAAATGATGATATTTATTTTGCAGGAAGTTCAGTTATCGTAGATGGTACAATCAATGGAGACCTTGTTGCTGCCGGAGGCGAAATAAAAGTTACAGGAACCATAAACGGCGGGATCATTGCGGCTGGAGGTTCCATACTTGTCACCGGGAATGTCACGGATGATATCAGGGCAGCTGGCGGTGAAGTAAGGATTGGCGGGGATGTGGGAGATAATGTTCTTGCCTTTACCGGACAATTCGTCTTAGAGAAAAATGCGAGGATAGCCAGGGATTTAACTCTGGGCGCCGGGAATGCTGTCATTGATGGCACTGTGAATGGAAACATCAATGGAGGAGTTTCGGATCTGGAAATGAGAGGTGCGACGAAGGGAAATGTGACCGTAGAAATCGATAATAATATCAAGATATTTCCTGGCGCAACAATTGGTGGAGATCTGGAATATACAGCCCCGCAACATGGCGAAATCTCAGGAATAGTTTCAGGGAAGACTACCTACAAAGAAACACCGCCAAAAAATAAAGATCTTACATCTAAGATGGAGGGTGAACTAATTGGATATCTCTGGCTTTTATTGATCGGAATAGTATCTCTGATGCTTGCTCCTGGATTAACTCAAAAAAATTCCGATGCTGTTCCAGTTAAGCCGCTAAAAAATCTATTATGGGGGCTTCTGTTCCTCATAATTACTCCCATTGTTGTAGTATTGCTTCTAATAACGATTATTGGGATACCTTTGAGTCTGATATTGTTTATTGTTTATATTATCTCTTTATATATAAGTAGAATTTATGTTGGATACTGGGTCGGGAAATACGTATTAAAGAAATTGAAAAAAGAAACGGAGTTCAAGGTATTAACCTTGGCTTTAGGTTTACTGATCGTGCTTATCGGTGTAAATCTGCCAATTATCGGAATATTTATTCATCTTGTAATTCTTCTTCTTGGACTCGGAGCCATTATATTGACTGAGTATGATGTCTATCAAAAATTAAAAGAGCAAAAAATCATCTGAGATTGCAGGTTGCAAAGAGTTCTGACTTTGAATAGGAAGCATCTGGTGAATGTTTGTTCCCTGAAAAGAGCATTCGGTTATTATGAAGTTCCTTTGCTGGACCCATTCCTGCTTCTTGACGATTTCCGTTCCAATAATCCGGAGCACTACATTGCCGGATTCCCGTGGCATCCTCATAGAGGCATTGAAACAGTGACCTATATGCTGGAAGGCACAGTGGAACACGGGGACAGTATGGGAAATAAAGGGGTGATCAGACCTGGAGAGGTTCAGTGGATGACCGCAGGAAGCGGAATAATTCACCAGGAGATGCCGAAGGGAATTAATGGACGTATGGGGGGATTTCAATTATGGGTAAACCTGCCTTCCTCGCACAAAATGATGGAGCCCAGATACAGGGAAGTCAAGAATGAACAAATACAGGAGGTCTCGATAGATAAGGGTATCAAGAACGTAAAAATTGCAGCAAATGACAGGGAGCTCCGATTCCTTTTGATATCGGGCAAGCCTATGGGAGAACCTGTGGCATGGGGTGGACCGATCGTAATGAACACGCAGGAGGAGCTGCAGATCGCTTTTGATGAATATCGAAATGGTACTTTTATCAAACACAAGATCTGACCATCCATGTCAGGATACACTCTCGCCACGGATCATGTTTTCGACACCGGATCGAACCTGAATGCAGTAGTCATAATGGCTAAAGCCCCTGTGCCGAATGAGGTCAAAACAAGACTGATCCCTCCCCTTGAATCGGAAGCGGCGTCCCTTCTCTATCATAGTTTCCTGCTTGATAAGATCGAGCAGGTAAAGAGCATAGAAGCCCGCCACTTTGTGGCATATACACCGCAAACCTCCGAATCATTCTTCAGGAGCATCATACCTCCCGGATTCGATCTTCGCCGTCTAAAGAGAGACTTGGAGCCACCATCTAAAAATTGCTATTTCTGCGAGAATACTTACCGTGCCATATCTTTTTTGCATTTTTGAATATTTTTTACATATTCTTACGGCTTCCAGACAGCATAGTAGAACATCATATCATTTTCTTCGTGTTCCAGTATGTGGCAGTGGCAAACATACTTATAATCTCCTGATGGTACACCGGCAGGCAGTTCGAATTTTGTGACGATTCTCAACACTTCTCCAGGATAAGCCTTTGCAGTATCTTTCCATCCTGTTTCTTCTGGAGCAGGCGGTATCAAAGCGTTCTCCTGGCGCTATTAATAGCTTGTTGAGCATCACTGGTGCAGGGAAAAACCCTGCTCTGATCCAATTACCCACATTGGAAGGTTATCCTGCAATACTATCGGAACCTCATATGCCCTCCCTGGAATTTTCTGAAGTAAAGCATTTTGTCCAGCAATGTTAGTACCATCTATGAGATCGATCTCATAATTATCTCTCAACAAATATCCAGCTGCCAGTCCTGCGAATGGATTGAACCTTGTAATTGCCTAGGCATGGTCGTGATACCATAGCATTGTTGCTGGCTGGTCGTTTGGATATTCATATATGAAGGAACCGTTTGAATAGTTTAGCGGAGCTGCAGTAGCTGGAGCTTCTGGATATGGATTTGCCTGTGCATATCCTACAGGGAGATTGTCGGAAAAGTACCTAACTTTTACTAATTTTATATAATGTCCTGATCCTCAATACAACATTTTCTTACAAAAAACATCATGCATCGAAGCATT
>JAYTKX010000088.1:0-3820 GCA_043729865.1 Methanobacteriota archaeon | reverse complement strand
GGAGGATATTGTTTTGTTGAAAAAAGGGGGATTAGGATTGATGTAAGTGGCTAAAAATTTTACTGTATTAATATTTTAACATCTCTTCGGAGATACTGGTTGATCGCTACATTTTTTACTACCATGCTTGTGGGTTCGCTGCTTTATGGAGCAGACCCTGAAAGCTCCCCTTTTGAAATCCTTAAGGGGATACCGTTCACGATAGCCATCATGACCGTGCTGGGCGCGCATGAAGCTGGACATTATTTTGTTGCGAAAAAGCACGGGATGCGAACCTCTCTGCCATATTTCATCCCGTTCCCAACTTTAATAGGGACAATGGGAGCTGTCATCAAACACAGAGGTCCTATACCCTCTCGAAAAGCGCTGTTCGATGTGGGAGTATCCGGTCCTCTGATAGGGCTTTTTGCGTCTGTGGTTGTTACAATAATAGGTCTTCTTCAACCTCCTGTACTGCTCACTTCTGAAGAGCCTGGTATTGCTCTTGGTATACCTCCTCTTTTCGGGTTTATCATGGATTTCATACCAAATTCAGGTACATACATTCATCCGATCGCTTTTGCAGGTTGGGCGGGGATGCTTGTGACAGCCCTTAACCTGATCCCTGCAGGGCAGTTGGATGGCGGTCATGTCCTTCGCGCCATGATGGGTGAAAAAGCATCCCGCGTTTCAGCGGTTCTGCCTGCTGTCCTGTTCTCAATAGGCGCTTACCTGATAATATTCCTTAAAACGGACGGCTTCATGTGGATATTCTGGGGCTTTCTTTTGATCATTTTTTCTGCCGCAGGTCATCCCAGACCCCTGAATGACGATATCCCGCTTGACAGGAAACGGATGGTACTGGGTGTGCTTACATTTGCCCTTGGACTGCTCTGCATTACTCCTGTGCCATTCCGGATATTGTAATACAACGTAATACAAACAGGCAAACATCTCATTATACTCAGTTCGGTGTTTCTCTCTATTTTTTTCCATTAGAAAGTCTATCTTTTTGGTACGGTCCCAAGCACGTTTATTGTCTGGATAAATTCAGTGAAAGCCTCGATCTCCCTGGCAAGTACCTCTTCTTTTGTCATCGATATGCTCATCTCCCCATCCACGGTGAGAAGGTCAGGACCCCGGCGCACGAACCGGTCTATACCATCGCCAGATAATATTTTCTTTATTTCCGGGTCGTGTACGAACGCCCTTCCGGGGAAGAAGACAGTCTCTTTTATCCGCGACAGGTCAAGCTCCTTAATATCATCAATAGTTATAAGGCAGCCAATATCCTTTTTCACGGGCACGACATTCACAAGCCCGCCCAGCTTATCGAATATTTCCTGTAACAGGGGAGCTGCCACTTCACCTGTAATAATGGTGGCTTCTTTTGTTACCTTCGGCAGTCTCGATAGCGCATCAGGTTCGTTCTTGATGGCAAACGGCGCCCCGGTCTCAGGGTCATAGAGCGGCGTGCCAGTGACGCGGAATTTGAACCTTTTGTGAATATCATCAACGATCGCCTTGAACTCTGAAAGCGTATGAGGCACGACCCCTTCTATTACAGGGGCGTTGTTCAGGATTATGCCCTGCTCAGGCGCATTAGCAAAGCGCATAAGGATGAGACCCTTGACACCCATATTCTCAAGGTCGGCGCACGTTTTCATGAGCACATCGCCGTCGTTCACGCCTGGAATGAGCACAGCCGCCGCATACACGGTGCATTTTTCCGCAAGGGTGCGAAGAGCCTCCAATGAATCCTCAGGCGTTTTGTCATTCATGTATTTGCGCCGCAGTTCCGGGTCTGTGGCAAAAACAGTGAACGTGACCTCGTTAACTCCGTGGTCGATGAAGAAGAGCGCGTCTTCCCTGTTAAGCCCTTTCCCGCTCGTGTAGCCCAGGTGGATAGGTTTTTTGTATTGAGAAATAAACTTCACGAGTTGTTTAAGTTCAGGATAGCAGCTCACGTCCCCCCCGCCGCTGACATTGAACTTTGATACGTTCTTGTTGAAATAGACCGCCTGCTGTATCTCCTGCGCTACCACAGACATCGGTTTGAAACCCGAATACCCCTCCTTAACGCTTTTCGTGCAGTAATTGCAGCCTTTCTGGAATGGCATGCAGTGTTTGCATCCAAAGGGCGGGACTTCTTTTACTCCTTTAAAATAACAGTATCTACAGAAGCCGCGGCAATCATGTCCCGGGCGTCCTCCGAGGTCGGCTAGTATTTCCATGCCTTTCCGAAAGGCAAAGGAGTATAATAAAACTATTGGAGATACATAATCATTTTATCTTAACAGCGCATTTTGTACCTGATGATATTCGAAAAAGTACCCACAGTGCCCACCTCAGAGGAACTCCTTAACAAATCCTACAAACGCGCAGCCCGCGCCAAGCACGGGAAGCGCATCCTTGACAGGAAGTCAAAACTGGATGCAGAGGAATCAATGATACTGACCGCTGCGAACATTCTCAACGATAACCTTATCAACATAGTTAGAAAATTCCCCAGCTTTGATAATATGCCGCCGTTCTATCTGGAACTTGCCGATGTGATCGTGGGAGTGGAGGAAATGAAGATGAACCTTGCCTCTGTGCAGTGGGCTGGCACCAAGATAAACGAGTTGTCGCGAAAATATGTTGGCATGATGCGAAACGCCGAAGATCCCAAAGTTGTCCGCAAACAGGCATTCGGAAGGATATCCTCCATCGTGGACAGCATCGACGGCAGCCTGCGCTTCCTGAACGATGCGCGCAACAAGCTGCGTAAGCTCCCTGAAATAGGCGAAGGACCGACGATCGTTGTGGCAGGCTATCCCAACGTGGGAAAATCCAGTTTTGTGGCGCTTGTGAGCAGCGCTCGTCCTGAGATAGCCGCTTATCCATTTACTACGAAAGGACTGGCAGTGGGGCATTTCGAAAGGAATAAGATACGATACCAGATCATAGATACCCCCGGGCTTCTTGACCGACCGCTTGAAGAGAGGAACGAGATAGAACTCCAGGCGATAACTGCGCTCAGGCATGTGGGAAAAGTGATGCTATTTATTATCGATCCGTCCGAGACATGCGGTTATACCCTTGATAAACAGATGCACCTGCTTGAAGAGATCAAGAAAGAATTCGGGATTCCGATGATCGTTGTGGCGAACAAGTCAGATATATCAAAGCCTGCCGGAGGAGCCGATACGAGCATGTCAACCCTCACTGGCGATGGGGTTGAGGAGGTTCTTGACAGGCTTCTGGAGATGATCCCTCCGGAAACGCAGGTTTATATATAATGAATATTCATTAAGGATTCGATTAATAATGCCAACAGGCGTATACATCTGCCATTGCGGGTCGAACATAGCAGGAACCATAGACGTCGAGGACGTCAGGAAACAAGCTGAAAAATTAAAAGACGTAGCCATCGCCCGCGACATACAATTCACCTGCGGGGATGCGGGGCAGGAGCAGATAAAAAAGGACATTGCGGAATATAAACTTGACCGGGTCGTGGTGGCGGCATGCTCCCCGCGCCTGCATGAGGTCACGTTCAAAAGAGCGCTCAAGGAAGCGGGGATCAATCCCCACATGCTCGAGATGGTAAATATCAGGGAGCAGGGTTCCTGGGTTCACCCTGATAAAAACGGTCTTGCAACTCAGAAAGCAAAAGACCTCGTGGCAATGGGCGTTGCCAAGATCGCGCTGCAATCCCCTCTTGAGAAAAAGACCATATTTGCCAGACCTGAAGTTCTCGTGATAGGAGCCGGTGTTGCAGGCATTGAGGCTGCTTTATCCCTTGCAGATATGGGTATCAAAGTGTACCTCGTGGAAAAGGAACCCATAATAGGTGGTA
>JAYTKX010000087.1:0-14299 GCA_043729865.1 Methanobacteriota archaeon | reverse complement strand
TGACCTGTCCAGACTTGCAGCTCTGCCCTTAAGTGAGTTCGTTCGCGCTCTTGAAGAGTATTCTTACTGGAGCGCGATATCAGACATCAGCAATGAACTGACCTCTTTGATCAATATCGAAACACGCCTTGATAAATACGGGCTGCTGTACGCTTCAAGGATATCACACTATTACCCGCTTTCGATCCTGCCTATTCTTGATTATATAGTCAGCAAGAAGCTGGAAGTTGATAATATCAGGATCATCGTGCGCGGAAAAGAGACCAATCTTCCCGAAGATATAATAAGATCCCATCTGGTGATGTAAATGGAAATTGCAGTAGTTGGAAACAGCGATTTTGTACTCGGGTTCAGGCTCGCAGGTATCAGGAAAACCTTTGATGCGACATCATCAGATATCGAATCCAGGATACAGGATATCCTGAATGATAAAACGGTTGCGATCCTTGTAATTCATAACGATGATTTGAAAAAACTATCCCCGCAGATGCAAAAAACACTGGATGATTCAGTTGAACCCACAGTAATATCCATCGGAGGAAAGGGCGAAAGCACGAATCTCAGGGATAAGATAAAACAGGCAGTAGGTGTTGATCTCTGGAAGTAAGTTAAAGACCCCGGAATTGATTCCGGGGATATGAAACTCATAAGAAGGTGTCTTTGAAAATGAATGCAAAAGGTAAAATTTATAGAATATCAGGACCCGTTGTCATTATAAGCGGTTTAAATACCAGAATGTACGATGTGGTCAAGGTCGGTAATGAAGGATTGATGGGTGAAGTCATAGGTATAGAAGGCGACAAATCCACTGTACAGGTATATGAAGAAACGTCAGGTATCAGACCTGGTGAACCTGTTGAGAATACAGGGATGCCACTTTCGGTCGAACTCGGACCCGGACTCCTGGAAAGCATATACGATGGCATCCAGCGTCCTCTCCCTGTTCTGATGGACAAAATGGGCGATTTCATAAAACGCGGTGTGTTCGCAGATGGTCTTTCACGGGAAAAAGAATGGGAGTTCGTCCCCACAGCAAAGAAGGGGGACAAAGTAAAAGGCGGCGAAATAATTGGTACTGTGCAGGAAACGCAGAACATCCAGCACAGGATAATGGTACCTCCGGATGTTTCAGGTACTATCGAGGAAATAAAGAACGGCAAGTTCAAGGTTGATGATGTCGTCTGCACACTTTCCGGCGGGAAGAACATTACGATGATGCAGAAATGGCCGGTCAGGAAGCCAAGACCTGTGGCCAAGAAGCTCACACCTAACAAACCCCTCATCACAGGTCAGAGAATACTTGATGGTCTGTTCCCTGTGGCAAAAGGCGGGACGGCTGCAATACCCGGTCCCTTCGGCAGCGGCAAGACCGTTACGCAGCAGCAGCTTGCAAAGTGGAGCGATACCGAGATAGTAGTTTATATAGGATGCGGCGAGCGCGGGAACGAAATGGCTGATGTGCTTAACGAGTTCCCTGAACTTGAAGACCCCAAGACCGGAAGACCGTTGATGGAAAGGACAGTGCTTATCGCAAATACTTCTAACATGCCAGTGGCAGCAAGGGAAGCATCTGTTTATACAGGAATTACAATAGCAGAATATTATCGTGATATGGGATACGATGTATCCCTGATGGCTGATTCAACCTCAAGATGGGCAGAAGCCATGAGAGAGATATCATCAAGACTTGAAGAGATGCCCGGTGAAGAGGGGTATCCAGCATATCTTTCGGCAAGATTATCAGAATTTTACGAGCGTTCAGGCAGGGTGCAGGCGCTTTGCGGAAAAGAAGGATCAATCACAGTGATCGGCGCGGTCTCACCGCCTGGCGGTGACTTCTCGGAACCGATCACACAGAACACGCTGCGTATCGTGAAAGTCTTCTGGGCGCTTGATGCAAAGCTTGCGCAGAGAAGGCATTTCCCTGCTATAAACTGGCTTAACAGCTACTCATTATACTCCAGGTCACTTGGTGACTGGTACAACGAAAATGTCTCTCCTGAATGGGTTAAGCTCAGGGACAATGCAATGGAATTACTCCAGAAAGAATCTGAACTCCAGGAAATAGTCCAGCTTGTAGGCTCTGATGCATTGCCGGAAGATCAGCAGTTAACACTTGAAATAACAAGAATGATACGCGAATATTTCCTGCAGCAGAACGCTTACCATGAAGTTGATACATTCTGTCCGATGGATAAGCAATTCAAGTTGTTAAAAGCTATTACCACATGGGGTAATCGTGCTCAGTCAGCTCTTGAAGGTGGGGCAGCGATCGAGGAGATCATGAAATTAAAATCAAAAGATGACCTTGCAAAAGTAAAGTTCGAAAAGGACTTTGACAGCGCGCTTGGCGTTATTCTCAAGACTATGGACGAAGAGTTCAAGAAACTCGGGGGCAAATAACATGACCAAGGAATACAGGACAATAAGAGAGATCGCAGGTCCACTTATATTTGTTGAAAAAACTGAACCTGTCGGGTACAATGAACTGGTCAATATAACACTTCCTGACGGAACTACAAAGAGAGGTCAGGTCCTTGATACATCAGAAGATATTGTCGTAGTACAGGTTTTCGAAGGTTCTGGCGGACTTAATAGAGATTCAAGCGTCAAATTCACAGGTGAGACCATTAAACTCCCTGTTTCGATAGACCTTCTTGGCAGGATACTATCAGGGTCAGGCGAACCACTTGACGGTGGGCCGCGCATCGTGCCGGAGGACAGGCTTGATATCACAGGCGCTGCGATCAATCCATACGCCCGGCTTCCGCCAAAAGAGTTCATTCAGACAGGTATTTCCACAATAGATGGAATGAACACGCTCGTTAGAGGTCAGAAACTTCCGATTTTCTCAGGTTCAGGTCTTCCGCACAACGAAATAGCGCTTCAGATCGCAAGACAGGCAAAAGTGCGCGGCTCGAAGGAGCCGTTCGCAGTGGTCTTCGCAGCGATGGGTATCACCAATGAGGAGTCGCAGTATTTCATGCGCGACTTTGAGCGCACAGGAGCTCTTGAGCGGGCTGTTGTGTTCCTCAACCTTGCCAACGACCCGGCTGTGGAGCGGCTCATCACACCAAGACTTGCCCTTACAGCGGCTGAGTACCTGGCATATGAACACGATATGCATGTGCTTGTCATTCTTACAGATATCACAAACTATTGTGAAGCGCTTCGTCAGATGGGCGCTGCAAGAGAAGAAGTGCCGGGAAGGCGCGGCTATCCAGGTTATATGTACACTGACCTGGCATCGCTCTATGAGCGTGCAGGCGTTATCAAAGGAAGAAAAGGCTCTGTGACCCAGTTCTCCATATTATCAATGCCTGGCGATGATATCACGCATCCCATCCCCGACCTTTCAGGATACATCACCGAAGGTCAGATAGTTATCTCAAGGGAACTGCACAGGAAAGGAATATATCCTCCAGTCAACGTGCTTCCGTCACTCTCAAGGCTGATGAACTCAGGGATTGGCGCAACAAGGACAAGGGAAGACCACAAAGCCGTCTCTGACCAGTTGTATGCCGCATATGCAGAAGGCAAGGACTTGAGGGGACTTGTGGCTATCGTTGGTAAGGACGCACTCTCTGAAAGGGACAAGAAATTCCTTGAGTTCGCAGACATGTTCGAGGACAGGTTCGTGCGCCAGGGCGTGGATGAGAACAGGGATATCGAGACCACGCTTGACCTGGGCTGGGAACTCCTCGCGTCGCTGCCAGAGGCTCAGCTCACAAGGATCGATAACAAGTACATCCAGAAATACCATCCCGCCCATAAGGGAAAGAAAGAGTAATATGGCTATCAAGGACAATATCAAGCCCACGCGCTCTGAGCTGATAGATCTCAAGAAGAAGATCAAGCTCAGCCAGAGCGGGCATAAACTCCTCAAGATGAAGCGCGACGGGCTCATCCTTGAATTATTTGCAATACTTGAAAAAGCAAAGGACGTGAGGGCTGAGGCTGAGAAGCAGTTCGTCATTGCATCGCAGAAACTGGCTATCGCGAAGTCCGTGGAAGGCGTGGTCGTGGTAAAGTCCACAGCTTTTGCCCTCAAGGATACGCCAAAGCTTGAGCTTGTGAGCAAGAACGTAATGGGTGTCGTGGTGCCAAAGATCGAAGCTTCAAGCGTCCATAAGAAGCTTGACAAGCACGGGTATGGTATCATAGGGACAAGCTCCCGTATCGATGAAGCAGTGGATGCCTATGAGATACTTGTAGAGAAGATAATCATCGCAGCCGAGATCGAGACCACGATGAAAAGGCTGCTTGAGGACATAGAGAAGACAAAGCGCAGGGTGAACGCGCTTGAGTTCAGGGTGATACCTGAACTTACGGATGCTAAGAACTTTATCATGCTGCGGCTTGAGGAGATGGAAAGGGAGAATACGTTCAGGCTGAAGAGGATAAAGGGGTAAGATTTTTTCATTTGTCATCTGTTAAGCGTAATTTGTGATAGAACACGGATTGCACGGATGACACGGATGCGCGCGGATACGAAAATAAATCCGTGAAAATCCGTCTAATCAGTGTCATCTGTGTTCTATTTAAACTAAATTGGTGAACCATAAAAAATCATTGGTTCTTTGGAAAACTTGCTATTTCGAGTCCGCGATGAAATTTGCGGGGCATCCCTGCGTGGGTGCATGCGTTTTCCCATTGTTTATTTGCTGCTATGGCTTTTGTCAAAAAGGGGGCACGTTTTCAAGTATGGTTATGCGTTGGCGCATCAGGTAAACCGAAGGGCTGTTCTTGCGCGGTAGGGCGCACGTTCGCGTTTGCGTGCTCCCTTTAGGGCGGGGGGCAATCCTCATAATTCTGCTTTGATGGCTCCGTCTTGGCTCATATACAATAATTGACCGTCGAGTTCAGGAGAATGGTTTCTATGAAAAAAATGTAAACTGTAATTATGATTATAGAATGTTCAATTATTCATAACTGTATTCACAAAGTCCGAATATAAACATTTCTAATTTATTTGTATTAGTACTGACAACATTAGTAAGAAAGGATGATAAAATTGATTACTGAGATCTTAGTGGCAATTGTAGGAAGCGCTGTATTCTGTTTAATGATTAATTGTTTGTATTCCAAATTACTGTTAGAAGGTTTCTCAAGGGAATTATATGAGTCAAAAAATATTGAGAATTTTATAGCCTCTGAACCAAATTCTTTGGAAGATGTTAAAGAGCTTGCAAAAATGAACATACAAACTGTACATTCGTTTTTGGTTATGTTAATTGCTGTAGTAGCGCTTGCAATGAAATCCTGATGCTTCTCTTTAACTTCAATTTTTTGTCCACAGTGCCGACTTCGTAAGAATATCTCAAATCCTTACACCAAACTTCTTTTCAAATTCTGCGCTTGAAACCGTCCTCTCTATCCCATCTTCCTCGCCACAAGCTCAATCGCTTCACTAAGGCTGTTCTTTGCATAATTGCTTCGCGGATTACAAAAGCATTCATTCCCAATAAAATCCAGCCCCTCCACATGCGCATTCTTAAGCGCCGGCTCGCAGGCTGCACAGTGCCTGCGAAAGCGCCGCACCGCAAACACCATGCATAGTTTAAAATCTCATTAAACCTATTATGAATTATATGATAAACCTGGAAGCTGAAGTTACGGATATAAAGCGTCACGTAATCGAAATCTCAGAAAAGTTAGACGAGCTATTATATGAAAAAGAGATTACTGCGATGATGAAGCTCTCCGAAAAATCGCTATCCCGTTTTATTGAGGAAGAGCCTGATATTTACAAAATAACGGATTTAAAGGCCAGATATCAATGAATCAGTCATAAAGTTAGACAAAATTGCAACTGTGCTGAAAGACTTAATTGTGGGCGAGCTTGGAGAACTTGACAAAGAGCTAAGACAAGAGGTTAATCAAAAACTACCGAAGGTTCTAGTGTCTTGTCAAGTGTCAATTAGCATAACCGAGATAAATTGATCTATATTATTTCGCCAAACTTCTGAAAAATGAAGATTTGTGTTTCCTGAAGAAAATACATAGGTAGCTCTGGAAAAAGATTCTGTTGATTGCTATGGGGTCTGAAGAAAACAAACCGCAGATAAACGCAGATGAACGCAGATTAGTAGCATCAAATCCAGCGCATCTTATCGATTCATGGATTTAGCACTCCTCTTGTTTCTGAGTTTTTCACATGTGGTTGCTTCTGCAACGTATCGGCGCGTGGGATTTTATGGTTGTGGTGTTACTATTTTTCAAAAACCGTAGCATTAAATCTGCGTTTATCTGCGTTCATCTGCGGCTAAATTTTTCAAAAGCCGAACATAGTAATTCCTGCATGCGCTGTATTGCGCCGCATCCTTATACTGTTTATGTATGTTTTCAATATAACAATCGATCACGTTTTTTTTTCATTTAAATAAAAACAACTTTGGTCTCTTGCTGACCTCGTAGGAATATCTCAAATCTTAACCCCAAACTTCTTTTCAAACTCTGCGCTGGAAATGGTTCCTTCTTTTTTAATTGCTTCAAGTTTCTTAATATATTCAGGTTTAACATGATGCAGGTCGATGTTGATATCCTCAATGCTTTCTTCAATTTCAACGACCTTTTTCTTTAAATATCTCTCATACACCGCAGTCTCCACCGTCTTCCCTGCCCAGAACTTCAGTATCTCTCCCCTGCTGATTACCGCAGTGAGAGGCATCTTTTTTTCCGGTGAATCTTCATGGAATATTATGTTGTAGAGCGCCCCGCCCTCAGGCTTATCCTCATATATCTCGATCAATTCTATCCTGTCCCCGTATTTCTTTGATATCTCATCGATATTGGGCTGGTTCCCCTCGCAGAGCTTGCATTTATCCTCGCGCGTCCTGTCACGCCTGATGCTAAGAAGCACGGGGCGCTCTGCCCCGGTTATCCTGCTTATCAGCCCTTCCACGTTCTCGTATTTTTCTGCGATGTAATGCTCAATAAAATCCTTATGCTCTGTAATGACCTGTTCCTGCGTCAGGGAGTTCTTTGCTGCAAGGGCTTCGATCAGCTTTTGCCTGAATTTATCTTTATGATTGGATATAATATCAGTGAGATTTTGCATTTTTTCATCCTTAAATGTTTTCCAATATTATCCCTTCTTCGATCACTTTTTTCCTGAATAGCTCTGAAACTTTTGAAATATCCACTATATCGACTTTAAAATCTCCTCTTGGTTAATATTAGTGATATGGCATATCAATCATTTTAAGGGTCTTATAAACTGCCAGTGTTAGTCAATCCAGAACAGGGGTTTTAGCGAAAAGCCAATTTTTCAAGGATTGCTTCGAGGCGTGTATTATGTTCTTCCAGACGGATATTATGTTCATACATCATCGTGGTCAGGTTATTTAATCCCAGATTTAAGTTATTGAATCCAGTCTTATTATCAAATACCATCGTAGTCAATAAAAGATTACCTTTATCGAGTTTTCTTCCAATATGTTCTACAACAGACCTAAAACCAATGTCTTGTACTTTACAAGTGACAACTATGCTATGACATTTATGCATCGGTTTTTCTATTGTGGTTATGCTGTCACCTTCTGTCTATCGATTTTCTTGATATCAATTTCAATGAAGTCCCCAGGTTGTAGATCTTCAACTTTCCTGACGATTTCAGGTAATACTATTCTCCATTTACTATCTTTTGATATTTGAACAGTAGTTGTTACCATATATAGTACATAGTACCACAAAACATATAAAAGTACCCTTCTTATGGTACAACGTACCACAAACTATCATAAATTAACTATTGAAACTGTACTAATTCTTTACTAAAGTGGTATAGCCCGGACAGGATTCGAACCTATGTCGCAAGGTCCAGAGCCTCGCATGATTGACCGCTACACTACCGGGCTTCTCCGGCTAATACTAACTTTTTACATATTAATCTATCGGAGGTGCCAGAACTGTGATTGTACCTTTTTTACCTCATCCAACCGTTTCCTCACCTGCGGTTCAGGCGTATATTGTCCCTTTTGCGGCGTTTCTTTGCCCATGAATACATCAAGAACAGAAGCAATACATGTGGGAAGGAGTACTGTGTTGTACCCCCCTTCAAGCACAGCGGCAAGCCTTCCGGCACAACTCTCCTTTGATATGGATCTTACTATAGAAGCAAGCATCGCAAACCCCACGGCGCTCATCTTCATCCGGGCAAGACCGTCGCCTGCACCGGCGTCAAATCCAGCCGAAACAAGCACGATATCAGGAGCGAACTCAAGCGCTGCCGGGAGCAGTATCTCCTCAAACGCAGCTATGAACCCTGCGTCATCCGTACCTTCCGGCAGCGGAACGTTGATATTATAGCCCATACCTTCCCCTTTCCCGACCTCGTCCATCCATCCCGTTCCCGGATAGTGAGGGTATTGATGAGTGGAAAAATACAGCACTGAAGGGTCATCATAGAACACCTCCTGAGTCCCGTTCCCGTGATGCACGTCCCAGTCAACGATAAGCACGCGCTTCATGCCCCTCTTCTGGGCGTGCCGCGCTGCGACGGCGACATTATTGAAGATGCAGAATCCCATGCCCCGTCCGGGCGTTGCATGATGTCCCGGAGGACGCACGAGCGCAAATGAGTTCTCAACAGTATCATGCACCGCATCGACCGCAGTTATGGCGCCGCCGGCAGCCAGCAAGGCGACCTCATACGAGTCCCCGGACATGATGGTATCAGGGTCAAGCGGGAGCTTCATTTTAGAATGACCCCTGGCTTTTTCGATATAATCCCGATGATGAACATACTGAAGCTCACTCACCTGGGCTTTCCTGGGTTTTATCATTTCAAGCCTGTCAAGCATCCCTGTTTTTTTAAGATGGGATATTATCGAGATCAGACGCTCTTTATTCTCTGGATGCAGACCGGTATCATGCTTCAGGTAATCTGAATGATATATTAATCCGGTCCTGTTTTTCTGTGGCGGCAAGGTGTGGAAATATAAAAAGGGGATTATTCAGGCGAGCTTTTTTCCTGCATTAGGCCCGTATGTCGCATCGTATATCTCTTTCACATGAAAGACTATTGCCGCTTTTCCAGGCAGTTTCTTTGCATCAGCCATCTCTTTCGCGCTTGAGTATCTATCGCCCTTGTTCTCGATATCCACTGTCCCTTTTATCTGATATGATTTCTTGGCTTCGCTATCATAAACAACAAGAGCGAGATTCGGATTGACTTCGAGGTTCTTTCTTGTCTTATTAAAGAAGTTATCCACGAAAAGCAGTGTCTCATCGTCCAGGATCTTCCACATCGTTACGAATACAACATTGGGTTTTCCGCTCTTGTCCGCTGTGGCTATGGGGAGGGGTTTTTGCTTTGCGACAATATCCTTTATTTCGGGAGGCATTTTAACCATTAATTATCACCTTTTTTCATTAAGTATGCTTTGGGTATAAAGGTTTTGATTCGCTTGTGGGATACCCCGCCAGACCACGGAAAGAAATGAACATGAAAAAAATGTTAGTTGTTAATTTTTTTCATACCCTATGCGTTAAGAAAATCTTTTGGGAAGTCTAGCATCAGTAATGCTGATTCCAGCTGCCTTTTGTACTGCCCAGAAGACGGTCTGCCCAGTCAGAATCTCGATGCATTCTGGTTGGACTTCATCTTCATTGATGGTAATAAGCGTGCCACTCTTCAGAGAATTCAACCACTTCTTACACTCCTCTCTGTTGTTAAAGTCAAGTGAACGGACCTGTACAACTCCGCGCACTTTTTTCCCGTTGGCATCCACCCATTCGTAATCACCCGGCATTCCAAAAGCATGCGTGTATACTGCCTCCGAGGTGAGCGCTGAACTGTCAAATATGCCATCTGTCCCTTTTCCACGCACCACGAAGCCAGGAGCAGACGGATCAGGGGAGTTCCATAGCACCATATCTCCAGCTTCGATCTTTAAATGAGGCGGATCAGCCACAAATCTATGCTCTTCTCGCCGTACAATTATGTTATGTTGTTCACTTAGCTTTTCACCATTTTTCGGCTTTATCACCTCAATGGTGAAAATGTCTTCATCTATTGGCAGACATGCCCCAGCTGTAGTAGTCAGCCGGTATTTTACCTTTCCTGGTGAAGAGAACTTCTGTGCGAAACAATCTATGTATCGCAGCGATCGGCTATCAAAAATGTCCATAATATCATCTCCTATGAAATATCCGCGGTCAAAACCAATTCATCTTTATCACTGCTCACGACAGCAGCGGTAACAACATCCAGGTTGATATTGACGGCTGCGTCAGGTGGGGCAGCTGGCAGCACCTCGAAGACCTGTGGTTGCTTGTAGATGTTGAAGGTCAGGCCAGAAACGAACGGGGTCAATATAGGTCCCAAAAGCCCTGTGATTCCAGCAATACCGATGGCTACGGTGATTGCCGCGGCCGCCAGAGCTAGAAAAGGACCAATAAATGGAACTATTAAGAGTGCGAGACTAGCTGCAGCCCCAATGGCCAGGAGGATAGCTGCTGCCGCAGGTCCAATTTGAAGTAAGGGGATACCTACGATGACGATATCGATCAGCCAGTCGCTCCCAACTTTGTGGACATTTAGACTGAAATCTGCAGTGAATTTCACTACGCCAGAGTGACTGACAGGTATTGAGATCGTCGGCCAACTGATGCAAATCTTTGGCGTGCAGAGCGATCCATTGAACGGTATCGGGATGCAGACCTGTGGTAAGCAGAAATGGGGAAGTATCGAGTTCAAGTCAAGCGAAAAAGTGAAACCAAGGGCATAATTCATATCACAATCTGCAATACGGACCACGTTCGGGGCGATCAAGTCTACCGTTCCATTAGAGAAAGATGCACTCGCGTTCCATGATGCGATGAAAGGCCCGAGGCTGCCCGACCCGCTCTTTGACACTGTACCCAGAGTGCTCTCTGCTGTGTGCACAAGTTTATTTGCGGCGACCTCGTCCGCCGCTGCGATTATATCTGACATAGTTCCTCCTTAATTACACATCACCATACAGTTTGACTTGGTCGTCTTCGATCTCGGGTCCTCGCAAGAGGATCAAAGAGAAAGCACCCATCGTCAGGGCATGGAAAGGGAGTCGAACGTTTTCAAGCACTGCCTGCAATATCATTCGAATGATACATTCCAATACTGACTCCAGAGAATCGGGTTTAATATCTACGATCTCGATATCGTCAAGCTGAAACCCGATTTCTCCGACACCGGGCCCAAAGACCTTAACCGTGAGTTTTCCTCTTGCCCATACCTCAAGAGAAGTTGAAATGGGAATGAAGGACCCCTTATTGTCACGGTCGACCCACCTTCCGCATCCAACAATCAACTCAATTTTCGTGTGGATAGTGAACTGCCCCGGACTAAGTGGAAGCGGCGCCGTGCCACCACTGCTATCCGGATGGAGGTCCACAATTGGGGTTGAGAAGTCCACCATATACTGTATCCCTCCGGGAATACCCGGGAATGAGATTGCAGGAATATTGGTGGCTGATGCCGTGGTCATCGGAACGAAAAATGACGAACCATATCTGTGATATCGAGGTCGGGCTGTAAAGAAAGCCTTCATGAAGTCATTAATCCCTCTCTCATGGACTGAGGCAAATACATGTTCAGTTTCTGTTAAACTCACACTTAATCACTCCTATTGTTGACGATTATAACCACTATTTTATTTTACAGACATAGTTCATATGATCTTCGATATATAAATCCTTCGGTTATTTCAGTATCTCCGAAGAAATGTGAACAAAAGAAGTAATTTTTATTTTATATCTCAATACAGTTGTTGATCTGCTCCAGAGCCCGCGCATATACTCCCATTTTATTGATATACGTCGCAAGTTTGACCGGACGGTTGCCACCGGGATGGTACACGATGACAACCTGAGGCGCACACTGTTCCACCATACCGATAAGCCCGTTCACGTCCATATGGTCGCTGATGCTTATCGTGGGAAATCCATAACCGCGCATACATGTCAGGACGAATTTCCTTGAAACCTTTATAGCAGGCAATTCTGTAAGCGTCGCAATGCGGATGCCGCAATCGCCGTCAAGACCGCAAAGCTGCCCCGCGTTCTCCATTAATCCTTCCGTGAGCGCAAGCGATGCAGGGTCCATCCCTATCTTTCCAGAATAACCCGATTCACGAAGGAGATGTACAGCCCGCTGGGCTTTCCCGAACGCATAAGCGCCCAGGGCTATGTCGTCATGCTCTTTTACAGCTTCCCTGAATGTGCCGATGTCATCCTGAAAGTGGCAGTTGGGGTCATCGAAATCCCCATAGTTCGCCTCGGTCACGAGTAGATCGCACTTCGGCAGGTCTTTTGCATCTTTCACGTCGCCAGTCACCAGTATCCTTGTCCCCACCTCGTTCTCCCAGAAAAAAGCTGTGGAGCCGATGGTATGGTGGGTGGGATATGTCCTGACATGCACATCTGCGATATCGATAGTTTCCCCCAGCTTAAATGTCCTGCCAGCGTATTTCTTCCCATAAAGGATCTCAAGCGCCCGCGCCGTCTCCTCAGAGCATACTGCTTTTTCCGAGAGCATGGCGGATTTTCCGTGATGGTCCGAATGTGCGTGGGTTATGAGATAGGTGTCAGGGGAGTGGTACGATCTTGTGGTATCCACGGCGAACGTGTGTTTTTTTTCAGCGTTAAAAGTCAGCGATAAATGGGGTTTGAAACCTTTACCTGTCCTGTACCTCACAGGCAGAACGCCGAGGTCATATAAAGGTTTCAATCAAACCTCTTATTTTAAAGCGGCATTGATATCTGCTTCAAGCACTTTCGCCTGTGTCATGCCCGTATACCGCTTGAACACAGCGCCGTCCTTTTCAAGGATGAGGGTCGGCACTGCATGAATGGTGAACTTGGAAGCAAGTTCAAAATTAGTATCTACATCTATTTTCTTTATCTCGATCTTATCACCGAATTTTTTCTTTATCTCTTCATTGATGGGGTCCTGCATCTTGCATGGGCCGCACCATTCCGCAAAAAAATCCATCAATACGACTTTGCTCATTTCTTTTCTCTCCTCTGGCATGTTTTCACCTGCTACGATTCATAATTACTTCTTATGACTTAAATTAATTGCCATACACCGGATTAAAAAGCAAGATTTTTAAACATCAGGGGTATTATTTCGCCCATGATAAGGGTTTCAGACATAACGGTCTATCTCAATTGCCCCAGGATGTGCTATTTCATAAATAAGGGACATGAGATGATAAAAGTGCGCGATGTAGATTACGTGCAGCGGTTGCTGCTGAAAGAACTGGCTTTGACCTATGGTCCAGCGCGCAATGGTGGTGACGCGCTCTCTGCCCTGAATAAAGAACTCGACCGGTTATCAGATGAGATCCACATCATCTACCGTCTGGAACTTGCAGAGACAGGCGATGACACGCTGGCTAATGCCGTATCAGGCGTTCGTTCCATCCTTGGAGATATCTCTTTGAATCTATCTTCTGATTTTTATGCATCTCCGTGCGAGTTCGAACCCGTACTTCAATCAGATAAGTTCGGATTGACCGGCAGCCCTGATAAACTGATAAAGAAGGGGGATGAACTGGCTCCTTCGAAAATAAAAACAGGCGCCATGCCAGAGAACGGAGTGTGGAAAAACGACAGGATTCAGTTGACAGCATACGCGATACTGGTTGAAGAGATATACAACACCGTAGTTACACGCGGGTTTGTGGAATATGCCAGGTGGGGAACGGTAAGGGAAGTCACGATCAAGCGGCATGAGCGAAGGTCAGTCCTCCAACTAAGGGACAGGGTCAGGAAAATAAAAGAGGGGTTCATGCCTGAAAAGCCGGCTGAAGCGCCCTGCGAGCGCTGCGGGTTTAAAGGGATATGTGATGTAAAATCATCGCTTGCGTCGAGGTTTTTTTAGCATCTCCAACCAGTGACGGCGCCGCTCAATCGCCGCGGGGGCTGCTGCTGCCCTGTTCTCACATTACGGATTAAGTCTGACAGAGAGCGTGTATATATCGAATGAGCTATATCTTAGCTTATCCTATATGATGGTAATAGGGTATTAACACAAAAACGCTAGATACAGGCCTCGTACTATTTGTCAGGGTATCCCGTGACTGCAACGATAGGCGTTATGTGCATCCACAATTATGCGAAATACGGGTACGCTTATGTAAAATCTAAAGCCAACACATTTATTACAATAAGAAACATTGTTTAAGACCTAATATACTCAGATATGACAATTCTAATACATTGGTCATCGGTTAAGGAATTCTACTCAACGAAGTAGCTCATAAAAGATTGCAGAATCACCCTTTTTTAATCAATATATTAGAGTTTCCAG
>JAYTKX010000086.1:0-32300 GCA_043729865.1 Methanobacteriota archaeon | reverse complement strand
TCTTATTAGAAAATTTGACAGTAGAGAGGAAAGTTTATAACAAGGTGGGGAAATTTAAACCGGTGAAAGTGGGGAATTTTACGCCGGTGTTGACACAAGGTGAAGGATTAATAAACCAATCTTTGGAGGACTCTATCTCATGTGCACCAGACCCACAATGTTTCAAGAATCTGTTACAATAATCTAATATGGATAGGATTTTAAATGCCATTAACTGAACAATTAATAGATTTTTTTCATAGTGGTCCTTTGGCATTTATAAAGACCATACCATTTAAAAAAGTTGTTTTTGATGATCGAGCTAAATACATGTGTAAGTTTGGATGCAAGAATTATGGTCGAAAATTTTCATGTCCACCAAGTTCACTTGCCTTAGCAGAAAAGATAAAAAATAATAAATTTAAATGGGCGTTGCTCGTCGCCACTTCTTACCCACTATCAAACGAGTTATCCACTTTCCAAAGAAAAAATCAAAATCATCAAAAAGAAATGGAAATACAACGAATATCGACTCAACTTGATAATCTCATGAATCTATATGGAATCAATCATATTGTACTATCCGGGGGTGGTTGTAAAAAATGCAGAGAATGTTCATTAATCGAAAATCAAAAATGTAAAAAGCCTTATCAAAAATTAACTAGTATGGAGGCTGTGGGGATAGATTGTCAAAAGACACTGCATTATGCAGGTTTTGATTTTGAAATGCCAAATTATAATAGTATAAATAGATGTGCAGCGGTCTTGTTAAATGACGACGATATATCCTCGATAAACATACAAAAAACAGAATCGTTTCAAAAATATAAGAAACCAAGTAAAAACTCTGCAGAAGATAGGTGCTCAAAATTATTAGAGGAATATCCTAAATTATTTGAGAGAATTGAGCTAAGGACAATTTCAGATTTAGAAAAGAAACGTTCTATTTGCACGGAAAATTGTAGAATTAACAATTTTTCATGTCCACCATATTCTGGCAAAATTGAATTAGATTTATGGAATGATTTTATTTTATGGGAATGGAAAAAAAGCACTATAAAAAAATATAGTTATAATAATGCTTTAAGAAAAATTCACTCAACATTTTTTTCTATAGGGTTTTATTTTGCTATGAGTCTAAGAGATTGTTATTGTGATGAATGCGTTCCTTGTACGTTTTCAGTAACTGAAAAAACAATATGTAATTATAGAAAGTTATTATCGCCTTCAATGCAATCCCAAGATATTGATTCATTGAGTTTTGGTAAAGGAAAATTCGGAATTGAATTATTATAACATAGGGTATATTAATGTCTATACAAGAAAAATTTTTAAATAATTCTTTTTTTGATGATTTAAAATTTAATGGTGAAGAGTTAACAGAGTTTTTATTCACAAACAATATAGGACTACTTATTATATTAGACTTTATAAAAGCAAAGGATTGGCCATTTTATGGTAAAAACCTATGTAATGAGCCAACAAAAAATATTCCACTCATTTGGGCATTATTTCATTCAGAGGATGGGCAAAGCATTGAAGTATCTTTTGAAATTCATCCAACAAAATGTTTTCCTAACCTATATAAAAATAATAATAAAAACCACTTAAAATTCCCCACACCAATAATACCAGGATCGGAAGGTACTTTAGGGGGTTGTTGTAGAAATTCGGTGAATTTAAATGGCAGAAGATATAATGTTAAAGCACCAGAATATTGTTCAATTTTCGGCATACCTGATGATTGTTATGACACTTTTTATGAAAACAGAATATTGGAATTCTTAAGAAGCAAAAAAAATATGGAAATTTGGTGTTATGAGAAAACAGAATATATAAAAAATAATATTGACCCTTACATAAATATAAAATATATGAAAGGGGAGTTTCTACCTGCAAAATATTTCTTATATGTAGATACGTCTATCAACTTTTTAAAAGGATTATTTAAAAGTAAAGATCTGACGCTTTTAAATCAGAATTATTGGTATTTTAATGGAAAAGAATACATCGATGAAAGAAATTTGGATGAGATTGAAAATGAACTTCGATTTGAAGAAAAAGCCATAAATATCATTATAAAAAAATTACTATTTGAATTTTTACGTCAATTATTATTATTATCAAATAGAACTGAATTCAAAATTTTCAATCCTACGAATTTTCCACAACTTAATTTGGAAAATCATGATTTAATCATAAAAGATATTATCGATATTATTCAACCGATTAAGCGAGAAGCAAAAGCAGAACTTGAGACAATTTTAAAAAATCATGAAGGGAAAATTAACAAATCTCAATTTAATATTTCTCGATTTCTAGTAATGGATATAGAATATGCTCATGTTATGTTTCCGATCAACAGCAAGGATAGAAGCTTTAATTTTCCGTGCATTTTTTCTTCAATATTATGGGAAGGTAAAAGTGAAGGATTAAAAATTAATATAAATCCACTAATTTTGCCATGCCATTTTTGTAATGACGCGTGTGAATGCTTTAAAAATAATAATTTAAAATTTGAATGTTTAGTATTTGCTCGTGATTTCATAGACCATCAAGTTTCCATGATTGAAGAAGTGCTTGGAAAATATGACAATTTCAAGATTTATTCATTTGGCAAAAGTGATATCTTTCAATTAGAGCAAAGCGATAATTTCTTTTCAGATAAATTTGAAGCAAGAGCCTACATTAGACGAAATAGAAAAAGAGCAAAAAGAATAACTAAAATTTCATCCGATATATCAGATAAATCTAAAAAGTTAAATGACATAGAAAGTGATTACTTAGAAAAATGGCTGCCTGGATGGTCAAGGAAATCTGAACACAAAAATGTCAATCAAAGATTTATGACAAAATGGGATTCAAATAATTGGAAAACAAAATATGATGAATCATTAAGAGTATGTTTAGATGATACAATTTCAGCTTTTTTATATTTACTTTACAAAAATTATAGAGTAGAACCTGAAAAAACGAAATTAAATACCATCATGAGTCTTGATGATTTTTGATATTGTTTTTTCGCAATGGCAATCAATGCCCCGCCTCTGCATGCAGTGCCGCATACCTCTCCGTGATCAGCGCCCTCTTCAGCCTGAACATCACCTTCTGCTTATCCATACCATACTGCTCAACCAGAGTCTTGATAAGTCTCTTCTTTGAAGCGCCCTTGAGAGTCATCTCTGCCATGATGCCGTCCACGAACTCCTTTGTCGGATCAGCCTCTTTCTTGACCTCCGCCTTAGCTTCAGATTTTGGCGCCTCAGATTTGGCTGTTTCTTTGACCGGTTCAGTCTTCATCACACCGGTTTTCACAAGCGGCGACGGCTCTGTCTTGACAACTTCCTTACCTGCTGCTTTTTCGATCGCTTTCTCTTCTGCCATTTCCATCACCTCATGATCTCAACAGGCGTGAGCATGCCTTTCTCTATCCCGAACTTCTTTGCTGTGATAAGCACATTATCCTGCACAGGCGCCACCTTGAACTTCGTCTCTATAGATGCGCCATTGGACTTTATCTTGAGAGTTCCGCCCTTCAACAGCTTGAGCGCCCTCACCGTGTTAAGGTTGAGCTCAACGAAATCATTGTCGTCAGCAAGGTTGAACCACATGAACGGGTTATACACGCTGACAAGCGCGGTTTTGGCTTCAACAGGCTTTGCCGCTGCCTGTATCGCGCCGTATGCCGGTCTGTCGTATTTCGGTATCGTGAACTCATCCACTGCTGAAATCCCGATCGCCTTTTTCACGGAGTCATGAAGAGCATTGAACTCGAATTTTGCGCCTGCAATGAACCCAAGCGCATCCAGTCCGGCAGTCCCGGCGCCGCCAAGTGCCTGCGCCCTGCCCTCGTTATTGATAAGCGTCCCCTTCTTCTTATACAGGGGTTCGTGGGCTATTACGATATTCGCTTTTGATGATATGGCGCTCCCTGTCTGGACTATTAAGTTCGTAAGTTTCCCGAGCGTTTCATCGGGTATAATTGCGGGATCTGATTCCAGGCAGAACAGCGTCTTTATCGTACCTTTGTTAATATCCTCAACCAGGGCGCTCAACGATTTCTGCTTCGCGTCCTTTGACAGGATATATGCCCCTGTGGAATTTGCGAACGGCTTGAGGAAGGTAACTTTCGCGCCAGCGTTCTTTGCAAGAGCCAGCACGCTTTTTACCTGTTCAACATCCGAGAGCGGATGGAAATCAGCGATAACGAGCGAATCCTTTGATAGCTGAAATTTGGAAACATCGGTTGGTCTGATCGTTTCATTTGCGATTGGCAGAGCTTTCCACCACACAGCAGTGATCTTCGCACCTTTCTTCTTTGCAGAAAGCAGTCGCCTTATGATAAGCGGATACTGCTCATAGGGGTCGATGAATAGCACGATATGTTTTGCAGCTTCGATATCGATGTAAGGTATTCCCATGCTCAATGTCTGATAGGTATCCTTTGGAAGCGCCTCGAAATTGGCTCCAGTGCATAAATATGAACCTGCAACTTTCTGGAACGCAAGAAGCTCTTCACATGTTGTATTACCGAAAGAAAGGAACGCATTTGAACCCTTTCCTGCTGATATTCTCTTTGCAGCTTCTTTTGCCGCATCTTCCATCGAGGTCTCCTTACCGTCCACCATCGATCTTACGGGCGCATACAGCATGGGAAGGCTCATCCCGAACCTGCACAGTTTTCCGGCATTGGCTGGTGATGACTTCCTGAAATCAACTTCCAGAGCGTCGTTCTCGCGGATATACAACCCGCAGCCGAAATTGCAGCCAGGGCATATTGTTGAATAAACATTATCGCTCCCTTTTCCCAATGAACCGAAGAAATCCGGAGCAAATCTGCCCTCTTCTTTCTTTTTCTGGTTCCTGTTAAAACTAGAATCTTCACTCATTTAACTTCACCTCAAAATACGGTGGTTTTCGTAAATCCATCCCTGGTTCGTATTTCAACTGCTCCTGTATCGGGTTCGCGAACATCCTGTAAAGCCTTGTGAGAGGGATATCCACAGGACAGACATCAGTACACTGCCCGCACCCTATGCATGCATCCGCAAGGTGGGTGAACCTGACCAGATGGTACATGGACATCTTATAGCCATCGCTGCGCAGATGATACTCGGTGCATTTTGAAACAGCCCCGCACGAGCAGGTGGGACATACGGTCTTGCATGCGCCGCAATCTATGCAGTGCTCAAGTTCTTTCCTGAAAAACTCAAGCCTGTTATCCATTGGAACAAAGATCTTTGCCTTCCACTTCTTTCCGAGGTCTTCCATTACTCCTTTGATCTTTGCGCGCATCGCAACTCCCTTCTCATCAGGCTTCTGCACCTGAACATATCCTGCGTCAATGGCATTCTGCAGGAGCTTTGCGCCTTTTTCTGAGTTTATCTCAAGGAATGTTGCTTTTCCCACAAGGTCTCCGGTAACTCCCCAGTTGCCGCATGCGATATCAGAATTGTTCGGTATCTTTATCGTGCAGTACCTGCAGCTCTCGCGCCTTCCGTACCCTTTCTCTTCAAGCTCGTCAATGGTGATCGCATGTTCTTTTCCGTCCTTTGTCTCAAATATCAGCTTACCCTTCTCGATCTCTTCCCCATGCACATCTTCAGGCTTGATTTTATACATCACTTCAAGCATTTCGCGCGTAACAACCGGGTGCATGGATCCACCGCAGTTAAGACCAACGATGAATGTATTATCAAGATTGATCGCATTGCGTTTTCCCTGCTCGATTATGGCGCGAACATCGCATCCCTTTGCCGGGAGGGCGACTTTAAGGTTCCTGTTCGCGATGAGCTTTGCAAAATTACTGGGCACCGAGTGCAGAGAGCCTGCAGAATTCAGTACCTCATTCACGTCAGAAGTGATTATTGGAACAGCTTCGAACTCGTTAATTTTCTTTAGCACCACAACAGCATCCACAAGTTTCTTTTCAAGCGCTGCCGCGAGCATGGAGGTCACTAGACCGCCTGAACCTCCGCGCTTTCTCACATCTTCTTTGGTAGACCATCCCACATACATCTCGCCTTTCTGCATCTACACCACCCCCTCTGGTTTCAGGGGACTTGGTCCAAGCTTCTTTATCTGGGCGGTCACATCACGGATGAAATTAGCGAACTTCTCGCCTTCGCTTGCCGATATCCAGTTAAGCTGGAGCCGCTCCTTTTCTATCCCCAGTTCCCTCACTACATTTTCCAGATATTTGTATTTTATTTTTGTCTTATCATTGCCGTTCACATAATGGCAGTCACCGATGTGGCAGCCCGTGACAAGCACAGCGTCTGCGCCTTCGAGGAAAGCATTGAACACATGCAGCGGGTCGATCCTGCCTGAACACATTACTCTTATTATTCTTGTTGACGCGGGCTGCTGGAACCTTCCCATACCTGCGCTGTCAGCGCCTCCGTATGAACACCAGTTGCAGCAGAAAGCCACGATCTTGGGTTCCCAGCCGTTCGTCTGTGTAGCTAGAGAAGCTACTGCTTCTGCACTCATGCCGCTACCTCCTGGAATTTGAACACATTTTTGACCTGGGCCAACAACTGGTTATTCTTGAAGTGGCTCTGCTCAAGCGCACCCGTCGGGCAGGCTGCTACGCATGTTCCGCATCCTTTACAGAGTGCTTTCATAACATTTGCCTTGCCAGCCAGTTCATCCATCTTAATAGCCTGGAATGGGCACATGGGTATGCATACTTCGCATCCCACGCAAACATCAGGGTTTACAACCGCTGTAATGCCTTCTGTTATGGCTTTTTTGTTCTTGAGAAGAATAGTAGCGCGACCTGCGCATGCACTGCCCTGGGAGACTGCATATGGGATATCCTTGGGACCTGAAGCGCAGCCCGCCAGGAATACGCCATCGATCGTTGTATCAACAGGCTTCAGTTTGGGGTGTGCTTCCATCAGCAGCCCATCTGATGCTTTTGATAATTTCAATAATTGCTGTATCTGGCCAATCCCTTCATTCGGGACAATGCCCGTAGCAAGCACCATAAGATCGAATTCAAGATTCCTAATTTCGCCTGCGAGTGTATCCTCGACACGCACCTTGATATTCTTGGTGACCGGGTCTTCTTTCACTTCCACAGGTCTTCCGCGCAGGAACTTCACGCCAAGGTTTCGCGACCTGTTATATGATTCCTCGTAGCCTCTGAAGGGTGTCCTGATATCTATATACATTATCGTCTGGTCAGTTTCAGGTCGCTTCTCTTTAAGGAGCTGCGCGTTCTTTATGGTGACCATGCAGCATACGCCAGAGCAGTATATGTTGGTATTCTTATCTCTTGAACCAACGCAGTTCACGAATCCCACTCTTATGGGTTCCTTGCAGTCAGACGGCCTTACGACATGCCCTCCGGTCGGACCTGCCGCATTTAGCAGCCTCTCAAACTCCATCGCTGTTATGACATTATCATATAATCCATATCCAAAGTCATGCCTTGGTTCGGGATCATAGGTCTTGAAACCCACTGCGCCAATGATCACGCCCACGTTCAGATCAGTATAACTCGGCTGCATATCATAATTTATCGCGCCGCTCTGGCATGCCTTGGCGCACGCCTTGCAGTTGATGCAGTTCTCCTTGTCAAGAACAGCACGAAGCGGCACAGCCTGCGGGAATGGCACATAAATAGCCTTGCGCGTTCCAAAACCTTCATTGAAATCATACGGCACTTCAACAGGACAAACTTCACTGCACTTGGCGCAGCCCGTGCATTTGACGACATCAAGATATCTGGGTTTATGCTCCACTTTCACATTGAAGTTACCCACATAGCCGTCCACAGCTTTCACTTCTGAATAGCTCATTATCTTGATATTCTTGTTCCTTGCCACTTCCACCATCTTGGGACCGAGGATGCATATGGAGCAGTCGTTGGTGGGGAAAACCTTATCAAAGCGAGCCATCCTGCCGCCGATTGAAGGTTCCTTCTCAACAAGATAAACCTGGAAACCCATATCAGCAAGGTCAAGGGCAGACTGCATCCCTGCTACGCCTGCGCCAATCACAAGCGCTTTATCAATAACCGGAACTTCGCTTGCCTGGAGAGGCTCAAGCAGCTTTGAGCGCTCAACGCCCATTCTCACAAGGTCTTTTGCTTTCTCCGTGGCTTTCTCTTTCTCCCACATGTGTATCCATGAGCAGTGGTCTCTGATATTTACGAATTCAAGGAAGTACTGGTTCAATCCCATCTCTTCAATGCATGCGCGGAACGTGGGTTCATGCGTCTTCGGGGAGCATGCTGCCACTACAACGCGGTTCAGGTTGTGCTCTTTTATCTTTGCCTGGATATCAGCCTGCCCTGAGTCAGAGCAAGTGAATTTATTAACTGACGTAACTTTAACGCCTGGCAAAGTTCCAATATAATCAGCCACTGCTCTTGTATTAACGACGCCTCCGATATTCACGCCGCATTCGCATACGAACACACCGACCCGTTTTTCTTCCTCTTCAACCTTTGATTCGACAGGTTTCTCAACACCCTTACTATCGCTCATTTATCTTCACTTCCTTGAATATTAGTCGCAGAACGCGAATCAACAGATGCATTTAATCTGCGTTCACCGGCGTCATGCCCGCCGTTATGCATAGACATGTCCTCCAGAGGCGCGACTCTGGGCGGTTTCATTATTTTCTTGACCGGGTTTTGACCCAATTTTTTTATCTCTTCTGTAAAATCTCTAATAACTTCTGAAAATCGCAATCCTTCACTGGCAGATATCCACTCAAGCCGAAGCCTCTTATCAAACCCCAGCTTTGCCAGCGCCTTCTTCGTATTATTTATCCTGACCTCTGCGTTCTTGTTCCCGTCGATGTAGTGGCAGTCTCCGATGTGGCATCCTGCTATAAGAACGCCGTCCGCGCCGTCCTTCAGAGCTTTCAGGATGAATGCAGGTTCTACCCTGCTTGAACACATCACTCTCAATATCTTAACGGTCGGAGGATACTGGAACCTGCTCACTCCGGCAAGGTCGGCGCCTGCATAGGAGCACCAGTTGCAGCAGAAGGCAAGGATATTGGGCTCCCAGCCGTTCCCGGACTGCACGGGTTCCACTGAAGCAGCTTCCACGCTCATACCGTCACCTCCACAACACCGTTTTCGATCGAGATGCTCTTCACGCCCTTATCAAAAGCATCTATCGCTTCTCCGATCTCTTTTGATGAGAAGTGCTGGGCAGTGATAGCGCCAGCAGGACATGCTGCGGCGCATGAACCGCATCCCTTGCACGCGGCGGGATTGATGCGCGATTTCTTTGTGGTGTATGTGACCTCTTCGACTTTCACCGTCACATCCACAAGCGACGGCGCGTTGTAGGGACAGACTGTAACGCACGTTCCGCAGCCAATGCATCTGGCTTCATTGACAATCGATACCGCGCCTTCAGTCTCAATGAACTGGCGTGATAATATGGTGCAGGCGCGTGATGCTGCGGCGCTTGCCTGCGATATTGCTTCATCTATGAGCTTTGGCGCCTGGGCGCTCCCGCAAAGGAACACGCCGTCAGTGGCAAAATCCACAGGTCGCAGCTTGGGGTGGGCTTCAAGGAAGAACTTGTTCTTGTCAAGAGGAATCTTGAAGAGCTGGTTAATCTCCTCATTCTCGCCTGCAACAAGCGGAGTGCTCAATACCACAAGGTCGGATGCTATCTCGATATCCTCGTTCAGCATGGAATCATGCACGACCACAGAACCGCCCTGTACTAATGGTGGTTTCTCTGCATCGTATTTGATGAATAAAACGCCGAGGTCCCTTGCCGTCTCATACAGTTTCTCCATGACCCCGTATGTCCTCATATCGCGGTACAGGACATAGACGTTCGCACTTCTGTTCGCTTTCTTTATCCTTATGGCGTTCTTGACAGCATCGATGCAGCATGTCCTTCCGCAGTATTCCCGCTCAGAGTTGCGGGCGCCAACACACTGTATCATCGTAATAGTATTTGCATTTACACCGCCGTCGAGCATCTTTTCAAGTTGTGCCTGCGTAACAACGCGGGAGTCCTTCCCGTAATTGAAAAGTCCGGTCGGCTCAAAGTTTCGCGCGCCCGTAGCCACCACTGCTGCTCCGAAATCGACTGCGTTCTCGCTGCCCTTTGACAGCACGATGCCCTTGAAGTTGCCAAGGTATCCTTCAACCTTGATAAGTTTCGCTTCATTCAGGACTTTAATATTCTTATTAGTATTCACTTTTCCAATTAATTCCTTTAATACATCAGACGACTTCTTCCCGTCATAGAGTTCGGTCATTTCCCTGAGCATCCCACCCAATTCCTTCTCGCGCTCGACCAGTGTGACATTGTAGCCATTATTGGCAATGTCAAGTGCAACGGTCATCCCTGCCACGCCGCCTCCGAGCACCAGAGCCTTGTTGATGAGCGAAACTTTTTGCTTATACAGCGGCTGGAAAAGAGCTGATTTTGCCACAGCCATCTGGACTATCGCCTTGGCTTTCTCGGTGGCTTTCTCTTTTTCTTTCATGTGGACCCATGAGCAGTGCTCCCGGATATTGGCGAGTTCGAAAAGGTATGGATTAAGCCCTGCTTCGCGGCATGTATTCTGGAAAAGAGGTTCATGGGTGCGCGGGGTGCATGATGCCACGACCACGCGATTGAGATTGTTCTTAGCGATGGCATCCTTGATCGTTACCTGCGAGTCTGATGAACATGCATACAGCATCTCCTGCGCATGCGCCACATTCGGAAGGGTTTTTGCATATGCAACCACGTTCGGGACATTTACAACGCTTCCGATGTTTATCCCGCAGTGGCATACGAACACTCCGATGCGCGGCTCTGGTGAAAGCGCTTTTTCTGCAGGGAATTCCCTCTCTTTTATCAGAGTCCCGCGCTCGCCTGATAAGAGCGCACCAGCCTTGGATGCTGCGGCGCTTGCCTGCGCTACAGTGTCCGGGATATCCTTTGGACCCTGCGCTGTGCCGCAGACGTAAATGCCGGGGACACTTGTCTCCACAGGATTCTCTATTCCTGTAGCAAAATTCCCGAATTCGTTAAGAGCTATGCCTGAAGATTCGGCGATTATCCTCGTCGAATCAGCCGGATCAAGCCCTATGGAGAGAACTATCATGTCAAAAGCATCAGTCTTTAATTCCCCTGTGTTGAAATCTTCATGTTTGATAGAAAGGTTGTTTTTAGAATCCACGATGACTTCCGGCGGGCGGGAATTGACGTATTTGATACCGTATTCTTTCTGCGCCCGGTTGTAGAACTCCTCGAAGTTCTTGCCGAAAGCCCTGATGTCGATATGGAATATCGTAATGTCAAGCCCGGGGTCATGCTCTCTTGCGATAATAGATTCCTTTGTGGCATACATGCAGCAAACTGAAGAGCAGTGCTTCCTGTCTATCCTTGGGTTTCGTGAACCAACACACTGGATGAAGGCTATTTTCTTCGGGACCTTGCCGTCAGATTGCTTTGTGACATGCCCCTGCGTGGGACCACTTGCGCTGAGCAGCCGTTCGAACTGGAGTGAAGTGATTACATCGGGATGGTCAAACCTGTAATTTTTCAGCACCGATGGGTCAAACGGCTTGAAGCCTGTGGCAAGGATCACAGAACCCACGTTCAGTTCGATCTCTTTGTCTTTCTGCTCATAATCCACAGCCTTTGGTCCGCATACTTTCTTGCACACCCCGCATTTTCCTTTTGTGAGGAACAAGCAGTGTGCTGCATCAATGGTCGCGACCCTGGGTATCGCCTGTGCAAAGGGAATATAGATAGACTTGCGCTTGCTCATCCCGGCATTGTATTCATCGGGGACTTTAGAAGGACATTTCTCAGTGCATGAACCGCAGCCCGTACATTTTGTCTCATCGACATAACGGGCTTTCCTGACAACTTTGACTTTAAAATCACCGGCTTTGCCTGTGATGGATATGACATCGCTATATGAGAGCATTTCAATGTTGGGGTGTCTTACTGTCTCCACTAATTTCGGAGAAAGGATGCACATGGCGCAGTCGTTCGTGGGGAATGTCTTATCAAGCTGCGACATCACTCCGCCGATGCTCGGCCTTGATTCTATGAGATATGTCTTGAATCCGTTGTCCGCAAGGTCAAGAGCAGCCTGTATCCCTGCTATACCGCCTCCAACGACTGCAACCGAGCCTTTCATTCTGCCACCTCCGCTTCTTTCTCGACTTTTGGCACCGCTTTGATCTCAACCTTTGGTTCTTCCTTTCCAATGGAGCCGATGAGCTTTGCAGGAGATACCATATTCCTGTCAAGTTCAAGCTCTTTCTCGCCAATTCCCATCGCAAGACCGATAAGCTGGGTGAAATACAGCACAGGCATGTCGATCTTAGTATTGTGCGCCTTCTCGACCGCTGACTGCTGGCAGTCAAGCAGCATGTGACACATGGGGCATGCGACAACGATGCAGTTCGCGCCTGACGCTTTTGCTTCGTCGAATAATTTCTGGGTGAGTTTGAATGCATAATCCTGGTTGCTCATAAGAAGGTTGCCGCCGCAGCATTTTGTCTTCTGTGTATAGGGAAGGCACTCTGCGCCTGTTGATTTTATCAGGTTATCAAGTGATGTCGGGTTTTCGGGGTTATCGAACTTTGACACTTCTGACGGGCGCACGAGAAGGCAGCCGTAGTACGGGACGGCTTTTATGCCCTTTAATGATCTTTTGAATTTTTGCGCCAGCGCTTCCACGCCCACGTCGTTTGTCATTACATCAAGAAGATGCTTTATTTTAAAACCATTCTGTTTATATTTGTCTCCGAGCGCTTTCTCGATCTTTCCCCTGAAAGCCTCATCAGTCCTCATGGCTTTATCTGCCCTTCCGAGATTGTGCGAGCAGATGCTGCACGGTATAACGAGGTCAAGCCCGGTCCTTTGCGCCAGCATGTTGTTGCGGGCTGATAGTCCCATAGACAGTTCTTTATCGAATATCGCTTCAAGTGCGCCGCAGCAGTTCCAGTCAGGTATTTCAACAAGTTCGATGCCCGCCACCTTGCTCACAGCTTTTGTGGAGGCGTTGTACTCGCGCGCTGTGCCGTGGAGGGTGCAGCCGGGATAATATGCAAGCTTCATTTTTCTACCTCCCGGAAGATATTCCGGATCTCTTTTGTGCCCTTTATCCTGTGCGGAAGGATGCTGAGTTTTCCCTTTTTGAATAATTCAAGTCCCATAGGCGCATAACCGATGACACCGCCAAGACCTTTAGTCATGAACATGAACATTCCGCTGACACCGGCTTCATACCATTTGCCATTGGATTTGACCGAGTTGATGAAGAGGCTGTCGAACTTATGTTTTGGATTTTTGATCTTGATCTTTCCTGCTTTTTCTTCGCGCTGGGCAATTGCCCTTATGGCGCCCATGACTTCTGTTATCTTCACGTCCTGCGGACAGCGCTCGTAGCAGAGATAACATGAAGCGCAAAGCCATAGCGAGTCGTCAGTAAGGACTTCGTTGCGCATCCCCAGAAGCGCCTTCCTCAGGATCTTGCGCGGGTTATAGCCAGTATCTATCTCGGTGACAGGGCAGCCCACAGTGCATCCCGTACAGTTGAAACATCGTTTGATGTTCTCACCGCCTGGTTCGTTCGAAATCTCATATTTGAAATTCGGATCAAGTTCACTTGTTTTGATCATTTCTTTCCATCCATCTGTCTTGCCAGGAATACTGTAAGATCGACCACATCAAGATCATACTTCTTTACAGCGTCTTTCTCGGTCTTCAGACAATTAAAATGAGCAAGGCATTTTGAACATGTGGTGATCAGCGTCTTGGCGCCCGTGGCTGCAGCTTCATCCATCCTGGCTATGCGAAGCGCTTTTGTCTGTTCGTTGCAGTTCATGAAACAGCTTACTCCGCAGCACAGGGCGTTCTGTTTTGAATGTTCCATCTCTTTTATCCTTGCGCCGTTCGCGGTCAGAGCCTTTCGTGGCGCATCATACACGCCCATGTGCCGTCCAAGCCTGCACGGGTCATGGTATGTAACATCAGCGTTTATCTTCAACCCGAGTTTATCGAGAAGTTCGCTCGTATGAATGACCTTGATCCCAAGGTCGTAATCTTTTGAAAAAGTGCGGTAGCATTCGGCGCAGCTAGTAACAAGAGTTTCGATGCCGCTTTCTTTTATGTATTTCTTGTTATGGTCTTTAAGCTTTTCAAAAACATCCTTTTTCCCCTGCCACAGCACATCGTGACCGCAGCATTTCATCTGCATTATCTGCGGTTTTATTCCGAGTTTGTCAAGGAGCTTGAGAGATGAAGTTGTGATCTCCCCAAAGTCAGTCTTAACATCATGCAACAATAAACCCAGCGAGTCCACACATCCGGGAAAGTATCCATATTTTGAATCTGAGGATTTTCCGGGAACGTTCCCATTCAATCTTGAACTCAGATCCGCAAGTTCCGTAAAAACACCAAGATGAGCGACCTCGATAGGCTGACCACCTGCCCTCTCCTCTTTTATGAAATTTAAGAAATCAACCTGCTGAGGACATTCCATCGGGCACAGACCGCATGTCAGGCATGTCCAGATGCTATTGGTTTCAAGACCATACACATTGGAATTATAGATCGAACTGCGCGGAGATGTCTTTGAAACTCGGCGCATAGGGCATATGGATGTGCATTTACCGCACTGATAACAGGATTGTACGTTACTCGTTGTACCCACCAGCATTTTTTGGGTGTAACATTTTTAAGTTTTAAAGTAAATGATTGGCTTTAAAGATTTCGATTTTAACGCAGCGGAGCATCATTATTAATAATGTTACTCTTGTCATTGCTTATTTTTTACTCCGTTTTTCTCTGTTGATTTTTTTTATCCGTCTCAACTATGCACAGGTTGCCTTCCGCTTTAGCATGCGGGTCTATAAGACCAAGCAAGCGTTCATCATCAAGGTTGATCCTTTCATCGTCCTTGCTTTTGAACCCGTACTTTCCATAATCGGTAAGAGTCGGTTTCCTTTTGATGAAATGTCCCCGCTTGAACTCAAATGAAAAAGGGAGCGCCCGTTCACATGCATTTCTGACATTTTCCACAGCGCCTTCATCTTCTACCTCGACGAGTATCTCGCCAACAATAATATGCAGTTCCAGCGCGCAGTCCCCGACATGGATGATCTTCCTGTCAGGGTGGTTCACATCAGCCCCTGTCCCCGGACCGCTTGTCACCTTTCTGGGCAGGTTTTTCCCATTGATGAGCATCCGTATCACACCATCTGCTCTGTCAATCTCGTTCAGGAGTTTTTCAGCAGTTTCCGGCAGCAGCAATCGTCTGGGAAATATCCTCACTTGAATTGGTTTTTTTTCTGTCACCTGAGCACCTCTTGTCATTCAAATTTCCTTTTTTATATATATCCAATTGTTGCCATGGATATTAAATGTTATGGTTCGTACATATACGAATAAACTATTTAATCATTATATTTCCTTCTTGATGCCATGAGCAAATTATTGCCGGGAATCTTTATATCTACGCGATACAATAACTACGTGAATTTATCGGAGGATGGATACATGCGAGGATACGATGATGACGGTAATACAAAGATATATTTAGCTATCGCACTGGTTGCAGGACTTATACTGGGAGTTGGTTTTAACGGCTTGATCGGCGCTGTTATGCCAGCAACGGGGCAATTGAACATCATAAGCGTTCCGGACAATATCGGCGCTGGAAAAAGCACAAATGTAAAGTTCATAACGTTCAGTAACGGCGCTGCTGTTGGAAATGTTAATATCACACTTTCAGGCGCTGCAATTTCCCGTGGGACAACGGATGAGAATGGAATGCTTGAACTTGCGGTGAACGCAACGACGAACGGCAGTATCAGTGTGACAGCATCAAGATCAGGTTACAGGAATGGAACTTCTTTTATCAAAGCTACCCCCAGATTGGATGTGAGCGCCACGCCATCCTCAATAACCTCAGGCGTTGCCACATATGTTACATTCACGGTAACGAGCATGGGTAAACCGGTGACTGGAACTTATGTAAATATTTCAGGTGCAGGCATAGCTCTTGAAGGCATGACTGATTCCAGCGGTCAGGTCATTAAACAGCTCAATGCTCCGAACACGGGAAAGATCGTCGCAACGGTCAGAAGTAATGGATACGCACAAGGTTCAACAATCGTGACCTCGGCAAGCCAGCAAAGTCTTACTGTTTCTTCATCCCCAGGCAGTCTCACGGTCAATGTTCCGGTATATGTAACATTTACAGTAACGGCAGGAGGTTCGCCCGTGGCTGATGCAGTGATCAGCATAAGCGGCGCAGCGACCGGAGATGGCATCACTAATGCGGATGGGAAGACCATCGTTTTATTGACGCCCCATACTACCGGCACCATAACAGCATCGGCGAGCAAGACCGGTTTCGCCGGCGGGTCAAGCACCATTACGTCTACAGGTACGCAGTCGTTATCAGTTTCTGTGTCCCCATCGTCAATAATAGCAGCAACTCCCTCCTTCGTTACATTCACCGTGAAAAGCGGAAGCAGCTTTATCAGCGACTCCACGGTCACACTCACTGGAGCGGCAAGCGGGAACGGGGTCACGAACCAGAACGGTATCGCCATAATACTGGTAAATTCGACCGGGACTGGCACAATAACCGCGACAGCGTCAAGGACAGGATACACTGCTGGCAGCGCAACGTTATCCGCTGTCGGGCAGCAGACTCTCAGCGTGAGCGCATCTCCATCCAATCTCACGAACGGCGCAGCAACGTTTGTGACATTTACGGTGAAAAGCGGCAGTAATCCTGTAAGCGGCGCTACCGTAAGTGTGTCAGGCGGCGGAATCACGGCAGATGGTATGACCAATACCGCCGGTCAGGTGACGCTGCAGCTCACAGCATCGGGCACCGGGACGATAAATGTGGCGGCGCACAAAGACGGGTACACTGATGTGCAGATGACGTTGACGCATTAAGGAATTGGACACAGAGTCAGCCATGAACCCGTAGGACTTATTCTTATTTCATCAATGCCCGCTGGAGCCTCTTCCCCGGAAAAGTTAGCGCTTGTTGACGTAATAGGCACGCCCGCGAGTTCAATGAGCATGATCGCGGTCCTGTTATCAGGATATCGTATGCCCCGTACACTGTCTGGTATGAAAAATGATTATATCTGGACCATTGCCAGCGACTCTACCGGGCAGTTCTTGGTACATATCCCGCATGCGATGCAGGCGCCGTAGTCCACAACCGCCATGCCATTGCTGACATGGATAGCAAGTTTTGCATTATCGATATTGAAATCTTCTGCCTTTGAAAGCTTCGTATTCGTTGGGCAGACAGTAACGCATATGCCGCACCCGTTGCAATTATCTGATTGTACAAGCTTCTTATCTTTTGCCATGGGTTATGATACTGCATGCAATGATATGAACATTTCGATTTAATACAGGGGTTCAAGACCCTCGAGTTTCTGTGCGACGCTCAAATTTTGCCTTGCTATCATATCCTTTTTCTCTCGCTCCAGGTGAACCGCTTCTACACCCATATTAAACAGTTTTTCAAGTTCTGCCGAGGCTCCGATCGACAGTAATGTCAGCACTTTCGGGTTAGCGCCCGGGTGCAGCAGGATGCCCTTGAATATCTGACCTATCCCGGCTGATAGCTTCTCCACTTCGCTTGTGATATCGTTGATATTAAGATACTTTTTGTCGCCCTCTATTATGATCATCGCCCTTGTGGCTTCCTTGTAAGGGTCAAGCTCATATAGAAGACCTGCATGCGACAGGCTGTGCTTTATTACAGCCTTGACGGGCAGGTTACTGTTGCCCTCCCCGAAGCCCATCGTAGCAAACTTTGAACCGCCCGACATTACGGTCTTGAAATCCCCCAGGTCGGTGACCATCATCATTTCGCTATCAAGCGCCTTCAGAAGGAAAAGAAAACGCTCCGCGATAGTCCTGTTGATCTCGTCATACGCGCTCTTGATATCTTTCCCGAGATGCTTGAGGAACTGATTATCCACAATTATGTTGCCATCCGAATTTCCGTCCATGAGTTCTTTCAGGCAGAAGACCGAGTTCTGGAGATATATAGACCCTTCTTCCCGGAAGGGCAGTACGACGATCCCGTATACATTATATTTATATCGTTCTTTCATTGCGTCTATAAGGATCGGTAAAAATGATGAACCAGTGCCGCCTGATGCTGATGATATTACAAAAGCCACATCGAAATCACCGCGTTCCTCGATGGCGCGAAGAAGCAGTTCTTTGTTATCTTCAAAACATTTTTTCCCGACTGGTCTGTTAGCGCCCACGCCATGAAGGTACGGGACATGGATCCTGTCCTTTGCTTTTGTGAATCTCAGTTCCTTCAGGTCATTGACTGCGGTATTTATAGCGACCGTCTCCACGTGGCTTGTGAATTTTTGCTTTCCGTAATATTTAGAGAGCACACCGCCGCCAAATGCTTCCTTGTTTATTGAATCCAGGATCCTGTTCCCGCACTGTCCTACGCCAATTACCAGTATATTCAACATTTTTTCCTCAATACGAATACTCTTTATGTCTTTTTATGGTCAATATCACAACACCTATTATTATTAAAATTATTGGCAAAATAATATACAACTGACTTCCTTCTTTTCTTGTAACGGTTATCCGCTCAGAGTTAGTAGACGAACCTGTGGGGTCATCGTTATAAACCGTTCTCAGGTTTATTGAATAATTACCCTCTTCCTGCGCCTTTAAAATCACTCTGTACTCCTTGACTTCCCCGGGTGCAATTGCGTCATAGACCTGCCTGAAATCCCCTTCCACTGAAGTCGTTCCCAGAGGAGGTGCCCCGTCTACAAGCACAGATTTCGCATGGGCTTTACCTGTATTGGTTATCCTGACATCAGCCTTTATCATCTCATCCGTATAGACGTTCGTTCTATCAATGCTGATAACAGTGCTCAGGTTAGACTTTTCCTGTGTTACTTCAGCCACTGTTATTGTTATCTGCCCTGATTTGCTGGTTTTTGCTCCGTAATTTATTACAGTAGGTTCGATGGTATAGGAACCTGAATCCACAGCCTTCAATGCATAGTACAATTCCAGCGATGCTCCTGCGTCGAGCCTGTCCTGTAGTGATGGGGGGAACCTTGACCCGGCAGCCACAGTAAAACCTGTGGGGAGCCGTTCAGTAAGAGAAAGATTATATGCAGTCGCATTTCCAGTATTTTCTACTTTGATGGTAAAGGATACCACATCGCCCGGGTTGACACCTGTTTTATCAGCCGATTTTGTTATTACGAGATTGGGGATACCGACAGGGATCACAGGAGGTTCAATCTTGTATGTTTTAGGGTACCCCCATACAGATGGGAATTCTATAGTGAGCCGTGCATCCTTTGAAGTTATAAACGAAGAATTGACTTTAACCTGGTTGAATGCCACAGCTGCTTCACCGTCGAACAGGTTGGAGTATTTTGATACACTGCCTGAGGTCGTGTTTATCTTTACATAGTAAGGCGAGTTGATCTCAACCACCTCAATGAGAAAGGTACCATTCTCAAAGTTCAATCCCGTGTTGTTTTGCATCGTGAAGGAAAATGTCTGCTCAGAAGCCTGTACAACTGGTATCAGTAATAAAATTATAATTATAAAATGAGATACTCTCATCTGGTCTTCTCCGTTTTGCCCATGCATGTAATAAATAATATTCGATGCTATATATACCTTATGAGTATCGCAATCAGCATAAACACCATGAGAAAGTTCTGATCATTTGATCCTGAGGCTTATATCAAGCCATCTGGATGAATGTGTAAGAGCGCCTATGGAAATAACATCAACGCCGGAGCTTGCGTATTCAGCGATATTTTCAAGTGATATTCCACCCGACGCTTCAAGAATAATGCCCTTTCGCAGCCCTTTTTCAGTGATTGCATTTATACTTTCTTTGATCTTATCTACGGTCATGTTATCGAACATGATTATATCCACACCAAGCTCAGCGGCGCGGACAGCGTCATCCACGTTCTCGACCTCGACTTCTATCTTCTGGGTGAAACTTGACATGCTAAAAGCTGCTTTCACGGCTTTCTCAAGCCCAAGCGCTGCAATATGGTTATCCTTGATCATTATGGCATCAGAGAGATTGAACCTGTGCGGGTCGCCTCCACCGGCTATAACGGCTTTCTTTTCAAACTTCCGGAATCCTGGTGTTGTTTTCCTTGTGCCTGCTATCCTTACCCCTCCTGCCCGTTCCATATATTTGCGCGTCAGAGTGGCTATCCCGCTCATCCTCCCAAGGAAGTTAAGCGCAAGCCGTTCAGCCCTGAGGATAGACCTTGCCCCGCCATCAAGCGTTAGCAGCACGTCATTTTTCTTTATGACAGAACCTTCTGTAAGGTCAGTTGTCACCAGCACATCAAAATACTCAAAGACCTGTGTGGCTTCAGCAAGCCCTGCGACGACGCCGTCCTCCTTTGCCATAACTTCAGCCTGCGCTTTGCAGTCAGGAATTATGCCGCTTGAGACATCGTTGTAGCCTGTATCCTCTTCAATGAAACGTTCAAGCTCGGTCAATAACATTATTATCCCTATAATTAATAGTAGTCTTCAATTACTTATATACTGCTGTCGATCAATTAGGTAACAATATGTTGAAAGTCGGAGTAATCGGTTGCGGCGCCATTGGAACTGAAGTCTGCATAGCAATTGACAGAGGTGTTATTAATGCACAGCTTGCAGCGGTATATGACAGGAGCGGGGAGAACATTAAGAAGCTTCTGGCAACGCTTGGCAAAAAACCCGCGATTTTACCTCCAAATGAGCTGATATCAAGCGCGGACATAATCGTTGAATGCGCCTCGGCGCAGGCAGTTCGTGAATTCGGGGTAAATGTCCTGGAGAGCGGAAAGGACTTAATGGTCTTGAGCGCCGGTGCATTCAGGGATAGCGGGCTTCTTAAACGGCTTACTGATACAGCGAGGGCGCATCATTGCAGGATATACATACCTTCAGGAGCCATTGCAGGCATCGACGGCTTAAAATCCGCAGCTATCGTCCATGTGAATAAAGTAACGCTTACCACGACCAAGAATCCGAAAGGATTGAAGAGCGCGCCATTTGTAGAAAAAAACAAAATTGATCTTGATTCATTCCGTGAAAAAACCCTGCTCTTTGAAGGAAGCGCGGATGAGGCAATAACGGCTTTCCCCGCAAACGTGAACGTCGCGGTTTCATTGAGCCTTGCAGGTATCGGCATAGAGAATACGCATGTGAGGATATTCGTTGACCCTGAAGCAAAAAGGAACATACACGAGATCTCAATTGAGGGAGATTTCGGGAATTTCACCTGCAGAGTTGAAAACGTCCCCTCACCAGGCAATCCCAGGACATCTTACCTTGCCGCGCTATCGGCTATAGCCACGTTGAAGAAGATCACAGAACCTTTGCAGATAGGGACGTGAACATGGCGATGGAAGAGTTCGCAGGGATAGTTGCTGAATTAAGGAGAAGGCTTATTTTCATCGTTGCTCTCTTTGGCATCGTAACAATAGTTTCTTTTTCGTTCATGGGAGAATTAATTAAGAAGATACAATACGATATGTTCTGGCGGCTTAACCTTTTTGATAAGCCGGACGCTGCAGGGCAATTAGTGAATATATCGAATAACCTCTCACTCATATCAGAAAAACTGGCAGCTAATAGTTCTGCTATTGCGCAAAATCTGACCATGATGTCCGGAGAACTCTTGAATATTTCGCGGAACCTGAACCTTCAAACGCCTGCGATCGTGTACCTGACCCCGATGGAAGTGCTGATGCTGGAGTTCAAGCTGTCCCTGATATGCGGGGCGATCATCACATTACCCCTTGTTATTTATTATATATATACAGGCATCAGGCGTAAGCTCATACAGGTTCTGCCAGTGAGCTTCGGTATGTTAATATTCATTTTGCTGGCAGCCTTAATACTTTTCCTGCTGGGTGCGGGTTATTCATATTATTTTCTTCTGCCATCTTTCCTGGGTTACATATATCAGGACGCTGCAAGTATGGGAGTTAACGCTACGTTCTCTGTCAATGAGTTCATTTATTTTATCGTGGTGACAACGGTATTATTTGGTATTTCCTTTGAACTACCCCTGCTTTTAACAATAATGTCCAGGTATGGCATTGCCTCAAGGCAGACGCTTGCCCATTACAGAAGGCACGCGTATGTCATCATGCTTATAATCGCAGCATGGGTCACCCCTGACCCCACAATGTTCAGCCAGATCATGCTGATGCTGCCTTTTGTTATTCTATATGAGATAAGCCTTCTTGTGATGAGAGTTACAGGGAAGTAAATATCTAAAAGCCGTGCGCTGCGTATGGACCGAACGTCACGAGCAAAAGCGACCCCAGGATCATGAATGCTAACATAACCGCTATCGCATTTGATATCTGGTCTATCTTTTCGCCATTCCCGAAGAACCTTGATAGCGATGTTGCCACGACATCACGGAATACATGCCCGCCGTCAAGAGGAAGAGCAGGCAGGCAGTTAAATAACCCGACGTAAAAATTCATCCAGCCTATCCACATCAGGGCGTTCAATATCCAGAATACTCCGTCCCCAAGACCAGCAACCATGCCAACAGGTTCATAGAAATTAGTGATAAGACCGCTGAAACCCGGAAAACCTTCTCCTGCAAAACCGTATATGGGCAGGCTAAAAAGAAGCACCCAGCCTGTGACCCCGGTCAATAGTGAAGGTATTTTTTGCAGCATGCCAAGGAAACCCTTAGCCTGGAATTGACCTATTCCGATGCCAATAGAATGACTTATAGCCCCTCCTTCCGAGGAATACGTTATCCCTATAAAACCTTTGTTGATCTCTGAATCCTGCGGGTGCTTTGCCAGTTCAATATTGCTAAAAACCACAGTGGAAGCATTTAATGAACTGTTGCTGCGTACATGGACATCTATTTTCTGCCCTGGCTTTGTGGAATTCATGAAACTGACAAAATCTTCAGGTCCCTTGATCTCGGTGTCATTGACCTTTATGATGATCATTTCTGGTTTCAACCCTGCCGCTTCTGCCGGAGAGCCGGGTATCACATTGGATATCCTGACGCCAGAAGAGGTCTGGTTGCCTGCCTTTGTTATGAGGCTTATTGATTTTCTTACTTTATTGTCAATTAAGTGAAGGGTTATGTTGGTTCCCGGCTTCTGCTCTTGAGCATAAGACAGGAAATCATTACCGCTATTTATCTGTTTATCATTTATCCCTGTAAGTATCATATTAGGCTTTACACCCGCAAGTTCAGCCGGTGAGCCCGTGATAACATCCGTTATCATCACTTCCCCGACTGGCGAGATCGAACCCAGAAGTGAAAAGAACAGGATAAATGCGATAAGGGCTGTGACGAAATTTGCCATCACGCCTGCCGTGAGCACCCTTACGCGTTCACTTCTCGTGGCTAGCTTTTTTGGCTCTTCTGAAACTTGCGTTTCTTTTCCACTCTCGTCCTTTTTCCCGAGAAGCTGCTCTTCATCCGGCTCTGCGAACCCTCCTATTGGAAGAAGAGCCACAAGTACTCCCATCGATTTCACCTTTATGCCTTCGACCTTGCAGAGTATGGCATGGGAGAACTCATGTACCACCAGGGTCACGATAAGCGCTATTATCCCCCACCATAGAGGTATGTATTCATTAATGCCAGGAATGAGGAACAGATTCCTTGCCTCATTGAACTTACCCGGATGCGGCACGGTCTGCGTCTGGAAAGACTGTATCATGATATAATCAATTAGCAGTAAGAGCAGGAACATTACGACCATGCCGATGAGCATTGCGGGGAGACCTATGTTCGCGAACATCCGCCAGAATCTCTTATGAACAGCCAGGCGGTCAAGAAACATCTGACCTTTCTGTGTCCTTATCATAAGAACAGGTATGAATAAAAAATAATAAACAGTTATATTGTATTTAGCGAGCGTTCCGCGCCTGTCCAGTAACAAGACCAGCAGTGCATAGGTGAGGAAAACAGACACGAAAAGCCAATTATTCACAAGGAATCCTGATAAAGCATCGATGAAACTCAAAAAGCTGTCTCCCAGGGTAAACTATTAAATAAGTTACGCATTTTAACGTCTGTTATGTTTTCAATCGTATATATAACCGCTGGCAGTATGGATGAGGCAAAGAGCATCGGGAGAGTACTTGTGGAGGAGCGGCTCGCCGCATGTGTGAATATATTCCCCATTACCTCTATTTTCAGGTGGAAGGATAAGATAGATGAGGGAGGGGAATTCGGGATGCTTGTCAAGACAGGGACGGATAAGGTCAGGGATATCGAAAAAAGAGTAAAACAACTCCACAGTTATGAAGTGCCGTGCGTGATATCTTTTAAGATAGATTCGGGTTCGGAGGATTATCTTAAATGGATAAAGGAGTGTGTGACTTGAAGGCAGAGGTCAAACCTGACAGGTTATTCGCGACATCAGCGAGAAATGTATTTTATATTTGAACTTCCATGTTAGAACCCCATGTCCAACTTCCCATCCAACCAACCCGTCCTTGTCACCTGCGGTCTTCCATACGCTAACGGCAAGTGCCATATAGGTCATCTGCGTACTTACATCCCTGCCGACATCTTTGTCAGGGCTCTCAGGAAACAGGGGCAGGAGGCAGCATTTATATGCGGCTCAGACGCCCACGGCACTCCGATCGTTGTGAATGCTGAGGAACTTGGCATTACCCCGACAGAACTTGTCAATAAATATCATCACCATTTTGAGAGCATCTTTAAAAAGATGGAAGTGGATTTCAGCTTCTTCGGGAACACGGACTCGAAAACGAACCATGCAAGGACTAACAGCATCGTGGAAGCTCTCATTGATAGAGGATACGTGTACCCGCAGGTGATCCGGCTTGCTTACTGCCCGCACGACGAGCGATTCCTCCCGGACAGGTTCGTGGAAGGCACATGCCCATTTTGCGGGAAACAGGCGCGCGGCGATGAGTGCGACCAGGGATGCGGGAAGCACCTTGAACCTGGCGAGATAAAAAATGCAAAGTGCAGGATATGCGGCAACCCTGCAGAGTACAGGGAGCAGGAGCATTTCTTTTTCAAGTTATCAGAATTTGGCGGTTTTCTGCAGGAATACCTGAAAACGCTTGGCGGCACGTCCAATGCGATAAATTATGCGAAAGAGTGGGCAAAAGAATTGAAGGACTGGTGCATCACGCGAACCCTTGAATGGGGTGTTCGGTTCCCGGGGCATGACGACCTCGTTGTATATGTCTGGGTGGACGCGCCTATTGGCTACATATCATTCACTGAGGAATGGGCGAATAACACTGGCGGCGACTGGGAAAAATACTGGCGCGGGGATTCGCGCATTATCCATTTCATCGGAGAGGACATCACATACCACCACTGCATCTTCTGGCCTGCCATGCTCAAAGGCGCGGGATACACGCAGCCCTGGGCTGTGGTAGCATCTGGCATGCTGAAGATAGACGATAAGAAATTCTCAAAGAGCCGTGGCTATGTGGTGTGGGTGGACGAGGACTACCTTGACCACGGATTCCATCCTGACCTGCTGCGGTACTACATCGCGAATTATACCTCCCATACAAAGGAACTTAACTTCTCATGGAAGGTATTCCAGGATAAGGTCAATAACGAACTTGTCGGGGCGCTGGGTAACTTCCTGCACAGGACGCTGCATTTTACTCACAAGAACTTCGGCGCTGTACCTAATGGAAAGGTCGATAAGGAGATATTTGACAAAATAGAATCGACCATCAACACGGTCATAGCAGATTTTGATGAATACGAGTTCAAGAAAGCCACGGATGCTATGATGGAGCTGGCGCAGTACGGGAACGCGTATTTCCAGTCCAATGAGCCATGGCAGCTCATCAAGAAAGACCCTGAGGCATGCAAACATGTAGTGAAGAACTGCCTCCAGATAGGGAAGGCGCTCGTGCTGCTGTTTGAGCCTGTGCTACCGGGAAATATGGAGAAGGCATGGAAGCAGCTTGGGCTTACTGGCGATGTTCACACAGCAAGGTTCGAGGAGGCTCTTGTGGAGATACCCGCAGCCAAACTTGATGCCCCGGCGATACTGTTCACAAAACTTGAGGATAAGAAGATAAAGGAAATGGAAGCGATCCTTGATAAGAGGATAAAGATAGCGATGGCAAAAGAGAAAAAGCACGCAGAAGAAGTCAATGAAGAAAAGACTGAAATAACATATGAAGAGTTCCAGAAGCTTGATATCAGGATCGGCACGGTGCTTTCGGCTGAAAATATCAAGGGTTCTGATAAACTTCTTAAGCTGCAAGTTGATATCGGGGAGAAGCGGCAGATAGTGGCAGGGATAGCGAAGTCCCATGATCCTGCCGGGCTTGTGGGGCGTCAGGTCGTTGTGATGGCGAACATGAAGCCAGCGAAGCTGTTTGGCGTGGAGTCAAAAGGGATGGTGCTCGCGGGGGATGTGGATGGGGCGGTGCTGCTGTTGCCTGAGAAGAAGGTGAAAGAAGGAACAAAAGTACGGTAGTCCTGTCAAGGTTAAATTGTCAAATGATATTGAGATAATTATAGTTTTCCACTAATCAAAAAAAACGTGATATATTGTTATGGATGCGGCGCAATTGCGCGCATGGAGGAATTACTACGTTCAACTTTTGAAAAATTTAGCCGCAGATGAACGCAGATAAACGCAGATTTAATGCTACGGTTTTTTAAAAATAATAACACCAAAACTATATAATCCCACGCGCCGAATCGTTCCCGAAACAAATACATTTGAAAAACTTAAATACCGGAAGAACACTAAATCTCCCACGAACCGATAAGATGCGCTGGATTTGATGCTACAAATCTGCGTTCATCTGCGTTTATCTGCGGTTCGTTTTCTTCAGACCCCATTGCAATCAACAGAATCTTTTTCCGTAGCTACCATTCTATTTTATTTAGGCAACACAATCTACATTTTTTTAGAAGTTGGGTGGAAAACTATGGATCAATTTATCTTGATTATTTGTTGCTAATTGACACTTGACAGGACAGTAGTATTTTATTGGATTTCAGCCGTAAATTATATTTATAACATTATTTAGATGCGGAATTATCTTTTTCCTTACTTCAAGAGCTTTTTTCCGTGTAAATATTTTATTCTCATGTGTTGCGTTGTTCCTATGTTCAGATATTTCTGCACATGCAAATTTTATCAGTTTCATATCTTTTTCAGTATATTTTATATTTTCTTTAAACATTTGAAATATTGGATTTTTCACTTTATTATCATTCAATTCATCTATCAATCCCTTCCATTCACCTGGGGATATCATAACTGGCTTATTAAAATTTAGCAGTTTCTTCAGAGCATATGGTAGAGGGTCAATATTATCATTATCACCATTCCAGTATTTGGATTCTATTGGACGTTCAAATTGTTGGAATATTATATCTTCAATTTTAGAGGATATATAAATATGTAACATTTTTTTCAATGCATCATCATATCCAATAAAAGGCATCCGCAAAATTTGATTAATATTATTATTTATTGGTCCTTTTATCAATAACTTTTCAGCGCTCTCGATATCATGTTTTATTTCATCATCTTTAATAGATTTGTAATTTATTACATCATCTGAGAACGTTTTAATAACATCTCTTAATTGAATTGATTCGAGATCATCGGGATAATATTTTATAGCCATTTTAATGCATTCATCAGCTTTTAATAAATCCAATTTATCAATGTATATTGCAGCCATGTTATACCATGCTCCACGATTCTCTTCCCAAAGTTCGATTGACTCTTTAAACATTGAAAGTGCATCATCATTTTTTATCTGCTTCATTAAAATAGCACCCTTATTATTCAAGAGTTTAGCTTTATTTTTTGGATTACTTTCTTTAGAGAGGCCAAGGTCAAAATAATTTAAAGCATCATTGTAAAATCCTAATTCTGAGAATGTATTTCCTATTTCAAAACACGGTGAAAGACCCTCTTCAAGAGTTGATAACTTAGTTTCAAGGTGGTCAAAAATTTTATAAATTATTTTCATCTCATCCTTAAAAATTATCAGCCATTTTATGCAAACTTTTAATACATTAACATATATGTTTTCACCTCCAATTTTTGAGGAAATCTCTAAAGCTTTTTCAAGATTTTTTATTCCAATATCAAAATTATTTTCGTGTATATAAATGGATGCAAGGAGAATATATGCCTCTATATCTGTATTTCTGTATTCTAAAATAGTATGGTACGAATTCTTTGCATTGAGCAAATCGCCTTTATGAAGATAGCATGATGCAATATAACTCAATGCATTTATTTTATCCGAATTATTTGTTTTTTCAAAATAATCCAATGCTTTGTCAAATTGAAATGAATGAAGCATGCTTATTCCTTTGAGATAACAAAATTTGGATTTTTCTATATCATACATTGATTTCTTATATTCATCAATTAGCTTCAATTCTATCGAATCAAAAGCACCGTTTGGCAGCATATTTTCATTTAATTCTCTCAGACGTTCTATGACCGTATTATCCATATCTGGCATACTTATTTCATCAAAACAATTCAAAATATCATATTCTTTTTCAAAGTTGTGCATCAACCTATATCCAGAAGCTAACTCTCTGAGGATGACAAGTTTCTCCGTTGTAGAGAAACGATTAATGCTATCTTGAGCTTTAGAAAAACATTTTTCAGATCGTTCTACCTCCCCCAACTGAGAAAATATCTTACCGAGAATTATTAGTTCTATAGATTTTTCATAAGTTGGGTTAAATCCGGGAGAATTATTTAGTGTACTAAATAATTTACAGGCTCTAATGCAATATTCAAGCGCTTTATTATCTTCCTCCTGTTCATGGAATATTATCGCTAAATTTATTAAGCAAGAAATTTTTAAATTTGAATCACTGCATTTATCCAAAATATAACTAAAAACCATATTAGCATTATGAAAATCATAGTCTTTTAAAATTTCTATAGCATTTATGAATAAATGGTTTAGACGATCCTTTTTATTTTCGAGATACGAATCAAGCATTTCAGAATCTATCTTGTATGGATACTGCTCATTTAAGATTTTGAGTTTTTCACTTATTGATTTTTTATGATGAAACCATAGAAATGATGCAATATCAATCGAATCATTTATAAATTTAAAGTTATATTTTCCAAGTGTATAACAATCTCCGTTCTCATCAAGGAGAGACATGAGTGATTTTGTAAATTTCCAGTTCGAATAAGATATAGCAGGCAATTCTATTTCATTTGGCTTTATATTATATATTTCGTCAAACTTAATATTCTCCACAATATACTTTTCAATTGAATAAGTCCATTTATTTGGAGGGATTATGTTTTTATAAAGAGACGTTTCCATAAAAAGATGATGATCAAAATACATTCCTGTTAAAGAACCCGCTAATAAAACGCGAATAGCAAAGGCTTTATCATCATCACCTCGATTGACAGCTTCATCATATCTTTTCTTAAAATATTCTATTTCCTTTTCGTGCACTCTACCAGGAAATACAAGTGTTACCATTGATTCGTCTGTAATTGATTCAGGAGATTTTATACTATTATCAGATAACATTTCATTGATTTCTGATTTTTCAGGTTTGAAATCAAAAAGTTCTTCATCAATAGGATGAACATATTCTGAAAACAACTCTTTAATTTTCTCAATAGTTTTTTCTTGAACCTTTTTATCCTTACTCACAATTTTACATACATGTGCATAAAAGCCTGGGTCCCTATTATAACGCAATAGAAAAAATTTGTTCAATATCAAATGTTGATTATGATTCTCTCGTTTGTCGTTAGACGCTTCTTGTATTTGTTTGCGAAATTCTGTATATGCATCAATTAAAAAAGTTTCCCATAAATGCCTTTCAATATCATCACGATTTGATTCTATTATCGACATAATCTTATTCATGGTTTATTTCATTATTATAATATTTCTTGTAAAACTATTAATCACATATCGTCAATTCCAATTATACCTTCCTCCTCTCGCCAGATACTTCCCGGTATCCAATATATTCTCAAGCTCCCCCCTCTCAACATCAGCAAGCGGATATTCTTTATATACTCCGCCAGTATTCAAAATGACATTCCCTGAAGGGGAAATCATGAAATACGAGTCAACCATGTCATCACATCGCTCAAAAACAGGCCGCGCCCCGCCTTTCAAGACAATATCCTGATTTTTTGAAATAAACTGCTCAAACTCATCTCCCGTTATGGAAAGCTGGGGAAAATATTCATCATTCTGCCCCTTGATATGAAGCACCTGGAAGGATTTCCATCTATCAGGATTCAGGCGGGATATTAGCGGTCTCATATCCTCCATGTACGAGAGTTTTGTCACGGTGCTGTTGATTTTAAGGCGTATTCCGTGCTCATGGATTATATCTGATGCGGCGACTGCGTGCTTTATGTGGTTCCCAAAGCCCCTGACAAGCTCCTTTTCGATGCTTTCATTAATGGAATCAATGGAAATTCCTATCCAGTCAACATAAGGAGCCATACACTTTATGGATTTCTCGTTAAGCAGTGACCCGTTGGTTGTGATGCTGACAATGAATTCCATTTCTTTCGCCATCCTGATAATGTCGTTTATCAATGGATAAAGCATGGGTTCACCGCCCACGAAATTCACTTTTTCCATTCCGAGAGAGTGGAGTTTTTCAAGAATATTCCCGGCTTTTAAGATTTCTGTAAAACCTAAATCCAGATTCTTCATATAACAGAATTTGCAACGGTAGTTACATTTTGAATTATTATGCCAGTTGACAGAGTTTATTATTCCTTTCGATCTCATACAATGGTAAATGGTGAATTAGTGAATATCAATATTATTGGAAATAATTTCCAAAATTATCAACAATTCGAAACTTATTTATAAACCATAGACAATTATCCTGTGTGGAAAACAAAGAGCATATCCATATAATAAGTTCAGGAGAAACTATCCATGAGACATTCCCAATTTCAATCAATGAATTAAAGATGGACAGGGCTATAATTCTTGTTGAGGATGATGTTTTCAGGGATTCCGATAATAAACATCATCCCTTGATACGAGAATCAATAACAAAAGTCGAGGAACTTGCAGGGATTCTTAAAAAATCCTTTGAGATAAAGCGTATCCCGGGTATTTCACTGGAAAATATAAGGAATGCAGTGCTGGATATATTTAATCAATATCCTGATGCGGTTTACTACTTCAATATTACCGGGGGCACGAAAGTCCTTTCCAATGGTCTTTTCATGATGTCTATTTGGTTGGAGGGAACAGCCTATCATGTTGGAGAAGGTGGGAAATTCCAGATACTTGCAGTACCGAAAATCCATGTTGAGGATATCAAAAAGAATGAAAATTACATTTCGATCTTAGAAATACTTGCAGATTCAAAAGAGAACATAATGCCACAGAAAAAACTTTTCATTGAGATGGAACACAAATATAAACCTATAAGGGAAATCCACAGGAAGTTAAAAAAATCTCTCTCAAGGGGAACCCTTTCAAAGTGGATTCAGGATCTTATTTTATGGGGTATTGTTGAAGAGGACTATATAAAGAATAATAAAAAAGAAAAATTATTAAAAATAACTGAAGATGGGATTTTTACATTGAAATTCATAAATGCTGCTCGCAAAAGGAATTAAATCCATCTTCATTTATAGGGTTTTGTATAAAATTATCAAACAATGACATCCTGATGTCATAACTTTTAAATATCTATGACGTCATAATGTAATTAATGCAAATCGAAGACCTTGAAAGATTCAATCCCTGGTGGAAAACAGGTAACGTAAGGGAAGGCTGGCTCAGGGATTACAGAAGGAAAACCTATTTCGAGATAGCAAAATACCTGGACAGAAGACAGATCATCCTTATTTGGGGTTTAAGGAGAGTTGGAAAAACGACCCTGATGTTCCAGATAATTTCAGACCTCCTGAAAAAGACCAGTCCAAAGAACATCATGTATTTCTCTTTCGATGAAATAGCCTTTGACCTGAAAGATGTCCTTGAGAGTTATCAGAAGCTCATCCTGAACAGGACATTTGATGAAATGAGAGAACCCGTTTATGTATTCCTTGATGAGATACAGAAAATCCCTGACTGGGAGAACGGGCTCAAAACATACTATGACCTGTATCCAAACATCAAATTTTTCACTTCAGGCTCAGCTTCAGTCTCATTACGAAAAAATTCCAGGGAAAGCCTTGCAGGGAGGATACTGGATTTCCTGTTAAAGCCGCTCTCATTTGAAGAATTCCTTGAAATGAACGGCAGAGACGTAAAGAAAATAAAAGAGGATACTGATATCTGGAAGCGCGA
>JAYTKX010000085.1:0-10036 GCA_043729865.1 Methanobacteriota archaeon | reverse complement strand
CGGTGAACTCCTCGCAACGACCTTCGCGCTGCCCTTGTAGAGCCTGATCTTCACGGTCCCCGTAACCCTCTCCTGCGAATTATCAATAAATGCGTTCAGGTCAGCGAACAACGGTTCATCCACAAGACCCTTGTATGCAAGCTCGCTCCAGGTCTCATCTACAGTGGCTTTGAACCGCAGTTCGTCCCTTGTGAGCACAAGTCTTTCAAGGTCCTTATGCGCGGTCAATATTATCGTGGCTGCAGGATGCTCGTAATTCTCTCTTGCCTTCAAACCCAGCACCCTGTCCTCCATCATGTCCGTGCGCCCCACGCCGTGCGCGCCGCCGATCTTATTAAGGTTCTGGATGAGAGAAACACCGTCCATATTCTTATCGTTCACAGAAACAGGCACGCCGTGTTCAAAACCGATATCTATCTCTTCTGCCTCTCCAGCCTTCTCAGGCGACACAGTCCACTCGAATATCTCCTCAGGCGGGACAAAATCCGGCTCCTCCAGTCTTCCGCCCTCGATGCTTCGGCTCCAGATGTTCTCATCCACGCTCCAGGGCTTTGACTTCGTGGCAGCAACAGGAATGCCGTGCTCCTTTGCATATTCCATCTCCCATTCGCGTGTCAGGTTCATATCCCTCATCGGCGCTATCACATCAAGGTTCGTGCTCCGGAACACTGCCTCGAACCTCAACTGGTCATTCCCCTTGCCTGTGCAGCCGTGCGCCAGCGCATGGGCTTTTTCCTTCTTTGCGACTTCCACGACTTTTTTCGCGATGAGTGGTCGGGCTATCGACGTGCCAAGAACGTAACCTTCATAGCTGCCGTTCGCCTTGATCAGGGGAAAGATATAATCCTTAACGAACTCATCTTTGGCGTCTATAGTGTAATGTTTCTGGCTTATCTTCGCGGCTTTTTTCTCAGCCTGCTCTATCTCTTTTTCAGGCTGCCCCACGTCAACGGTGACCGTGACCGCATAATCGCAGCCGTAATGTTCCTTCAAAAGGGGGATGCACACCGATGTGTCAAGCCCGCCTGAATATGCAAGTACTACTTTTTTCATGATTGGGCTAAATAGTGCGGAAAGATTAATAGTTTTTGTTCTTGAAAATGAGAATTAGTCCGAGGGGGGATTTTCACCCCCGATTAGCAACAGAAGAGCAACCCGTAGGAGGTAGCGGGCTCGGACAGAGATAATAGTACATCATTATAAATCATTGTAATCATTATAATCATGTCTTCCTCCAATACATACTACGGAGCCTTATTATATAAATAGTTTTCGCCGTAGTATTATTAAAAATATATTCAATTTATAGAATATTTTTTAGTATCCTGACTATGTCATCAGGACTTCTACCCACAGTGACACCCGCGTTTTCAAATGCCCTGATCTTCGCAAGTGCAGTACCCCCGCCTGCCGATACTATCGCCCCGGCGTGCCCCATGGTCTTCCCTGGAGGCGCGGATACGCCCACCACATAAGCGATCACAGGCTTACTCATCTGCTTTATAAGATCGATAGCGTCCTGCTCCGCTGTTCCGCCTATCTCCCCGACCATCACGACTGCGTGTGTTTTCGGGTCTTCCTCGAACAACTCCAGCACTTCAATAAATGAAGTTCCTGTTACCGGGTCGCCCCCTATCCCCACGGATGTTGACTGACCTATCCCGCCTTTTGATAACATGTCTATTATTTCGTATGTAAGAGTCCCGCTCCTTGATACAAGTCCGACATTCCCCGGACTGTGGATAGGGTTCGGCATTATACCTATTTTCGATTCTCCAGGGGTAGTTATTCCGGGGCAGTTCGGACCGATGAGCTTTGACGATGAGTTCTCAATATACGCGCACACCCGCATCATATCATGCACCGGGATGCCTTCAGTGATGCACACGATAAGTTCTATTCCGCTGTCACAGGCTTCGTAAATAGCGTCAGCCGCGAACCTCGGGGGGACAAAGATGACAGACGCATCTGGCTTTGCCGCGTCGACCGCATCTGCGACAGAGTCGAAGACCGGAACTCCATTTAACTTACTTCCCCCCTTTCCAGGTGTTACGCCTGCCACTACGTTCGTCCCGAAATCCTGCATCTGTTCTGTCTGGAAAGACCCAACGCTGCCGGTTATTCCCTGCACCAGAAGCCTTGTATCCTTATTTATGAGAATGCCCAAGCGCTACCGCCTCCCTCGCTGCTTCTTCAGATGTTGACACAAGTATCATGCCGTTTTCTTCAAGCATCCGGTGTCCTTTTTCCTCGTTAGTCCCTGTAAGCCTTATTACTATTGGCACTTTAACCCCTGAATCAATTATACCGCGGGCGACCTCGTCGCATTTAGTGATGCCGCCGAATATATTGATAACGATAGCTTTCACGTTCGTGTTGGAAGATACAACATGCATCGCGAGTTTCATTTGCTCCTCATTCGCGCCCGCTCTTACGTCCATAAAATTAGCAGCCTCGCCCCCGTATTCCTTTATCATATCAAGCATTGCCATGGCAAGACCGGCGCCATTGACGATGCACCCGATGTCCCCATCAAGAGCAACGTAGCTCATACCATTCTTCCTTGCAGTCGCAGATGGCGTATCCTCTTCTTCCTCTGTGAACTTTTGCCTGAACAGGGCATTATCGTCAATAACCATTTTTGCATCAAGCGCTAAAACGCCCCGCGCTGTCAGAGCAAGCGGATTAATTTCAGCAAGCGTACAGTCATTGTCGGTAAAGACACGATATAATTTCATTATTATGTCGGCAAGCGCTGTATTTCCTTTATCCAGGAACTGTGAAATTACTCTTGCCTGGTAATCATGAACCCCTGTCAGCGGGTCGATGTGCAGTCTCAAGATATTTTCAGGGGATGTCCTTGCGACCTCCTCGATATCCATACCGCCTTCGGAGCATGCTATGATTATAGGACAGCGCTCCTTCCGATCGATAGTTATTCCAAGGTACATCTCTTTTTCCGGTTTTACGTACTCCTCGACAAGGAGCTTTTTCACCCTGAGTCCTTTTATGGACATACCCAGTATGCGCCGCGCGTTCTGTACCGCTTCCTGCGGGGTTGCCGCTGTCAGTATTCCTCCGGCTTTCCCGCGCCCGCCTGATGCGACCTGCGCTTTAAGTACAACTTTCCCCAATCTCATGGCGCAGTCTTTTGCATCTTCTGCATCTTCGATCATACTGCTTTGCGGCACTGGTATCCCATATTTTGAGAATATATCCTTGGCAGCGTGTTCATCCAGCATCATAGTTTCCCCTTTCCAGATAACATTAATATCTTATATGACTTTATGGAAAAGTAATTTAAATAGGTATCGACATTAGAAGGTTTAAATGGAGTATCCTGATTTTGCCATCGCATCTATTATCCATTACGGATCTATCATATGCTGATATCATTAGCCTGCTTGATACCGCATCTGACCTGAAGGGAAAAAGAACGCGTGGGAAAGCTTCCAGTTCATTGAAAAACAAAACGCTTGCAATGCTTTTTGAAAAATCTTCAACACGCACCCGCATATCTTTCGAAGTGGCGATGACAGAACTTGGCGGGCATTCGATCTATCTGAACTACAAGGATATGCAGCTCGGGCGGGGGGAATCTGTTGCTGATACCGCGCGCGTCATGTCGCGCTATGTCCATGCTATCATGGGGCGCGTGTATAAACACGAAACACTCACAGAACTTGCGAAATATGCAACCGTGCCAGTCATCAACGGTCTATCTGACCTTGAGCATCCGTGCCAGCTTCTTGCAGACCTTCTTACCATTCGCGAGTACAAAGGGAAATTCAAGGGTCTTAATTTCTCGTGGATAGGAGACGGCAACAATGTATGCAATTCCGCTATCCTTGCATGCGCGCTCACAGGAATGAAAATGACAGTAGCCTGCCCTGAAGGGTATGAGCCGAACCATGAGATCGTTGCGAAAGCAAAGCAACTTGGCGGCGTGGTAAATGTCACTCATGACCCTATGAAGGCTGCTAAGAAAGCGGATATTCTCTATACTGATGTCTGGGTTTCCATGGGTAACGAAGATGAGTACGACCAGAGGCTTCGCGACTTCAAACCCTACCAGATCAACAGTAAGCTTTTAGAACAAGCCAAGCATGATGTGATGGTGCTCCACTGCCTCCCTGCTCACAGGGGCGAGGAGATCAGCGCAGATGTGGTCGATGGACCCAATTCAGCGGTATTCGACCAGGCTGAGAACAGGCTGCATGTCCAGAAGGCACTGCTCCTGAAATTGCTGTCGTAACCTTATTGCGAGGGTCGCCCAGTCCGGTCAAAGGCGTTAGCTTCAGGGGCTAATCCCGAAGGGGTTCGTGGGTTCAAATCCCATCCCTCGCATAACATTTTTTGATATTTTATCTACCGAATTTCCCCATCAGTTCTCCCTGTGCAAGTATGTGCCCTTTCATTGCCTTCTCAACATCGTCTTTTGTTGCCCCGGCGTGAAGGTCGAGTTTCGTATCCAGCGCATAGAGCCTGAAATAATACCTGTGCGGTTTTCCCGGAGGGGGACATGGTCCACCATACCCGACCCTATCGAAATCTGTCATTCCCTGCCGGCTCCCGTCATCGAGTGTCTCTTTTTTAGATAATCCTTTTGGCAATTTCTGCGTTCCCGCTGGAATATTGTAGAGCACCCAATGTACGAATGTCCCTGCAGGTGCATCCGGGTCGTCCATTATGAGCGCAATGCTTTTTGTGCCGGCAGGCATGCCGCTCCATGACAGCGCAGGAGAAATGTTCTTACCTGAGCAGGTGTATTCTACCGGAATTGTCCCGCCCTCCTTGAACTCAGCTGAAATTAAAATATTTTGCATATTACTACCTCCATTATTTCTTTATTCCTCCGCGATACTTGTGTCCGCCAGAAAGAATAGTTTCAAACTTATCCCGGTATATTTCTGTTCTCATGCAATTAAAGTTTTTCTAATCTATAAATTGTATGAACGAAAGACTTAAATAAAATCAATTTTAACGTGATTAATGAGATAGGTTTGATACTCCCGAAAATCCTGTCTCAAAAGGTGGGAAAAATATGCCAAAACTACTCGTTGTATACCTCAGTACATCAGGAAATACCAAAGCGATGGCTGATGCTATCGTTGAGGGCGCACGATCAAGGAATGTAGAAGCAAAAGCCATGAATTTTCATGAGGCGAAAATGGAAGACCTGAAATCCGCTGATGCCATAGCTCTTGGCTCATCGACCTTCCATTACAAGATGCTGCCCCCCATGGAGAAGTTCATCGACACCATCGCAAAGGCGAACGTGAAAGCAAAAGTTGGTGCAGCGTTCGGCTCTTACGGGTGGAGCGGAGAGGCTCCTGTATTGATCGCCGAGCAAATGCGCAAGATAGGGATGAACGTGATTGACCCTGTACTGCGCATCCAGTACGCTCCGGCAGAAAAAGACCTTGAGGAGTGCAAGAGGCTTGGAAAGGATCTTGCTAATAAGATCAAACCCAAATAAGAATAGTCCCGCATATCCTCAGATTTGAATTAATTTTTTTGACTTTTTAAGAATAAGTCTTATCAGGGTATGTGTGGCAGTAATTACAATCATAGGTTTTATTATACCCATACTGGCTGGTAGCGTTGGTGTAAAGCCCGGCGTCATGACACGATGTACAATCCGTGTTGTTCACCACATTCTGCGCCGGGGTCCCTGTAATATTGTGCCTGTCCCTGTCATTGATCGGGTCCTTCTGGAAGGCATGGCAGTCCTCGCAGGCTTTTCTCGCCCCGAGGTTCTTATGTCCTTTCGTATGGCAGTCCTCACAGGCTAATGAGCCATGCGCGCTGCTGTTATACATACTCTGGTTCACGAACTTTGCCGCGGCGCCTGAGGTACTCATGAATGAATAAGAGAAGTGGCAGCCAGTACATGTCCCAGTTCCTGCGCTTACATTGTGCATGAATCCATCCATCCTTGTGCCGTTGGGCAGGAATACGCCGTGGCATCCTTTACATGTCGCGTCGCTGTAATCCGGCGCAATGGTATGGTTAAAATACCCGTTCCTCATAAATGGCGCATAGACTGAGTAATTTGTTATCTCAGGTGGGACAGGGAGGTTGTCTGCTTTAAAAGTCTGCTCCATATTGTTATAACTCTTGGCTCCGCTTAAGTATCCCTGATAATGGCATCCTGAGCACCAGTTGCTGTTATTGGTGATGGATGAGTTAATAGTATTAGTACCGCTCCAGTTTGCCGGTCTACCAAGTGCTTTTTCATTGTGCCTGCTGTCTCCGTGGCAGTAGTTGCACATGCTCTGCTGGCTGGTATTTATCCAGTAAGCTTCTGTCATGTTCCACAGGGAACCATTGCTTATATCATCACTGTGGTGCATCGGGGATGATATTTTTGGAGCATTCTGGAACTTTGCCACACCTGTCTGGTGGCATATGACGCAATTGACAGCCGTGGAATTGCTGGTGTTGTATATCCCTTCGGGCTGCAGGTATTGCACAGGATGTATGTCCCTGCTGGTATTGAGATGGCATTCAGTGCAATTGACAGAATTGTTGTGCTTTTCTTTAATTCCGGTAACCGCGCCGGTGTAATTCGTTCCACCGATGCCATTTGAGCCATGGCAATTAAGGCAGAAAGTTGAGTTTTCCATTGTGAGGTTCGGTTTGGTAAGTGTGGCATTATGTAACCAGCCCGAATTATGGCATTGTGATACTATGCAGCCGGGATTCGAGGAATTGTACCTCAGGCTATGGTTTCCGATACTGCGGTTATACGACGGATCAATCATTGCCACATTGAATGCGGTAGAAGAATTTTGATGACAATACGTGCAATTCGTGCTTGTTCCATTCCTGACTAGAATGTCAAACGTCCTGTTCCTGCCGTAATGGGACGGAAGAGAATAATTTGAATAGAAAATGTCATCCTCAGAATAGTTCACTCTCATTTCTGAGAGGTTGTGGCAAATCGTGCAGGAGGTTGAATTGTCGATCGCTGACGTACCTGCCCTGATTTCAGTCCCATTCTTGAAATGCTCGCTTACGTTCAGGGCATTACTGACATTGGCATAGGGTTTACTCGTACCATTGTGGCAATCATAGCACTTGTATGGATTGGCATATCTGTCACCCATATCGGTAGGCTGCGTACCATTGGAGGTGTGGCAACCCCAGCACTTTTTATTCTCAGCAGATACGCCTGATGAATTTGAGGCGTTGCTGTTAAGGTTCTTATGTATTGCCGGGCTTGAGTTCATGGCTGAGTTGTTTATCCTGTGACTTGCTCCAGTCTTGCCGATATCATGGCAGCTTATGCAGTCCGGTCCTCCGCCTGCGCCTATGGCAACATTATGCATGAAACCTGTCATGGTAGTGCTTGAGGTCAGGCTTCCATGGCAGCTCTTGCAGGACACATCATCCATTGCCAGAGCGCTGTGGTTATAGTAAGCGGGATTGCTCTTGTTTGAGCCGTAGGTCGCATTCCCGGTTATTTCAGGCGGAACTGTCCTGTTATCTTCATTGAATGTGGCTGCCATAATATAATAATCAGGGCTTCCCTGCCAGTGACATTGCTGGCACCATGTTAAAGTGGATAAGACTGTTCCATTCACAGGATTCCCGCCGCTGAATAATGACGGTCTTCCGAGCGCACCTGCCTTGTGCATCGTTTCACCGTGGCAGTATTTGCATCTCTCTATCTGTGATGTATTCGTCCAGTATGGTCGTGTCTGGTTCCACTTGCTGCCGTTCCTGCCATCATCGCTGTGCGCCACCGGGACATGCACCTGCGGAGCGTTCCTGCCTGTATAGTTCCCGGCTTTAGGTATGCTCTTTAACGCATCCATGAAAGTGGAGTTCTGGTGGCAATTCGTACAGTCCCCCCTTACCGGACTATTCGTAAACACGTAAGTGGGTCCTCCAAAGACCTGCACGTAATGCACATCGCTGCTGTGGCAAAGAGTGCAGTTCACGCTGCCGTTATGCCTGCTGTAACCTGAATGACATGCTGTGCACTGGGTATCCTCTGTAACATTATTCTGGCTTTTCGCCGCCGGATCAGGTTTGGATATGTTATGCATCGGACCGTGGCAGATGATGCAGGGCACGGTGGCGTTTGGAGTATGGTATTTATCATAAGCCCCGGAACCGTTCGAATAACGGCTGACTGCACCGTCCAGAGTGGATTTCTTTGAAATATCAGTTCTGTTGTGGCAATTATCACATGAGCCTATAGTAATGTTCCCGGTATTATGATTGTTCCACCCGGATGTCCCGTTGGGGTCATGACATGCCGTATTTAGACAGGATATGTTGCTGTGCACGTCATTTACAAAGAAATCTTTTGTAGTGTTGCCTTCAATATTGCTTGTGGTGGGATTGCCGTCGTAGGATTGATGGCATACAGTACAGTAATCATCAGACCAGCCATTCAGATTCATGTCTATGTTATGGGCGGCAGTTGCGCTCGTGGTCCGTTCCCAGCTTACAGTATATGGAGAATTTGCAGTTGCTGAACCCATATCTGCGGGAGACTTACCGCTGTGCTGACCTCCGCATTGACCGCCTGTTCCCCATGCGCATCCCCACCAGTTATAGATAAATGAGGTATTTGAAGAAACACCGCCTGATTCCGCCTTTACCTTCCAGACCCCGTAAAAGCTCGCGTTATTCATATCTTTATAATAATGAGCAAGACCTGATGGATCAGTAACGTTTGACCCAACTGCTGCTATGCTATTATTCGGGTCGTATATTGTAAAGTTGACAATTCGTCCGGACAGGGCTTTACCATTATTGTCAATAAATAACGTACTTACGCCTACGGTGGTCTGGTTGCCTCCCCAGACGTTCTTATTACCCCATTCTCCAGTGAAAGGAAGTGCATACCCGGAACTGGCATTCGCGCCTCCTGCTGAATCCACCGGGTCATCCAGTATCACATACCTGTTTGTGGCGACAAGTATCCTTTCAGGTCCACCAATGCTTCCAGATATCGCAAACGGCGAGAGCGTGGTAGTGCTGGCTGTGAGGATATTATTCACTGCATCAATTGTGGTATCAAGGGCTTCCCAGTACGTCAGGTTCCAGTGATATATGACAAGGCTGTTCTCAGAAACACCGTTAAGTTCAGCTTCCCTGTAGCGCACGCTTACCTCTGCTGACGAAAAAGAAATACCCTGAACCCCTATCTCTACGAACTTTACGGGTCTACCTGGAAGCGGGACAGAAACAGGATTTTTCCTGCCGTAGTCGTCAAGTATTACCTCCCCACCAGTGGTTGCGTTTCCTGTCATACGAAGCGGCACATCTTTCAGCCTTATCGCCACGTTCCTTGTTGCAATGGCATCCACCTCAAGCTCTCCTCCCGGAGGAATATCCTGAGCTACAAGACTGTTTGATCTCCCTGATTTATTCAGTTTCCTTGCATAGTCATAAGTCTTAAAATCGCTTCTGACCTGTGCGCTTCGTGTGTCGCGGATGTCTATCTGCCCCGGAAGTCTTGCGCTCACGGCAAAGATGGAGAGTGAGTCCACTGACGCGGTAAGGATATCATTTTTCACATCGACATTTGTTTTCAACTTACTCCACTCGTTTCTGGCGTTGTCATAATTATAGATCGAAAGTGTATTCTCATCGATCTCCCCGATTTCAGAAGCATTGTACTGTATGCTTATCTCGGCTTCAACAAATGAAAGATTGAAAGCGCTTACCTGCACGTATTTTAAGGGCTTCCCTGGCGCCGGTTCGTTCAGGTCTTTCGGCAGGCTTGCTCCGTAGTTCTCTAATATCACTATTGAATTCCGGGAGTCCCCAGCCAGCCTGAATTTTACTGATACGTTCTTTATGCCGAGGGCGTCAAAATAGATCATGCCGTTCGGGACCCTTTCCCATTTTATGAAATTTACATTATCCTTATAGCCGCCCGATATACCAGAACCGCTTATTCCGATCGCGCCGCTTATGGGATTGCCCGCTCTGTCAGTGAATGTTATATCGCCCTGCGTAAGTTCTTCCGCTGTGCGTGTCGGTATAGGCGGGTAATACAGGAAGGCTGCAG
>JAYTKX010000084.1:0-10786 GCA_043729865.1 Methanobacteriota archaeon | reverse complement strand
TTTATTTGCCTCTGTGGAAATGGCTTTTGAAATAGGGATAATATCACCAGGCTTTTCCACCATTTAAGATAATGTATTATTAATATTTTTAATAAGTTGCCATTGCCCGCCTTTGGCATGACCAACTCTTCTCAAGAAACCTTTTTCTTTTAATGTTGTGATATTTTTGTCAATAGAACTGACTCTAATACTTATCGCATTAGACATCTCAATTTTTGATATATATGGATTGTTTTTAATCAGTTCCAATATCATTTTCTGGTTTTCGGTCAATTTTTCCACCTCCCTATCTACCTCCCTATCTACCTCCCTATCTACTCCCCCTTCTTTTCTCTCTTTACCGACTTTTGCATTAAAAAAAATGGCTTTGAAAAAACCATTATTTTCTCTAAATACAGGTTGGACGAGACCGTTTTCTTGAATATATTTTCTTATCCGTAACACTCCAGTACCATAACCTTCTATCAACCCCGATTCATTAAGGATCTTGCCAATAACTTTATTCCGAAGCTCGGATACACCTGTTCCCAGATCTTCGATACTGACATTCGGAAGAAGTCCACCAGGACTTGTGATCTCTATCCTGTTATCAAAAATCGCAAACTTAATATCGGCTCCTCTTCTGCTGTAATCTCTATGACAAATTGCATTAACAAGTGCTTCCCTTATTGCTTTTTCAGGATACTCGTATTCTTCTGTCCTGTATAGACCTTCGATCTTTGCTGACCGTCTGATATTTTTCTTAAAGAAAGCAATGGTTTCTTCAGCCTGGGTGAAAAGTGAACCGGTGATAATCCTCTGGTCTATAAATTCATCCATTTCATTGCCTTTGAACCTTGCACACTTGATCACTGCTCCGGGGATATAGTTCTCAGGTTGGTTTGAGAACAGGATAATTCCTGCAACAGTCGGATGAACAGTCCCGTTCTGCTGCCTTACTGCTTTTATTTTCTTTAAGAATTCCGTGTCAGGTTGAGCTCTTGGGATATCCCGGGCTTTTTCTCTTTTTTCAAGATAGATTTCGATATTTTCAATAGCAAGATCATCAATAGACGCTTCAAGTACTTCGATCTCATCAAAGCCGATATTCATCCGCCTGCGCCTTAATTCTTCAATTGTATCAATATCTGCCTTCCTGTTAGTAGAACCAAGTCTGATATAGGTACCCTCGACCTCTCCTTTATTTTTCAGGTGATATGGTTTAAGACTTCCAGGGAATATTTCGATCTTGAACAGTAGTTTTCCTTCAATATTGAAAATTGTTGTATTAAAAGCAGGTGTGGGTTCAACCAATGTATATACTATATTTGATATTTTCTCTTCCAGGTCAGAAATGTCCCGTTCGTTGATGCCGATAATCTTTTTATCCTTATCACCCACCCCTATTATGATCGATCCTCCCCCGCCGTTAGCAAAACCGCAGGCAGTTTTGGCAATAGCCTCAGGATTAGGCATGGTCTCTTTGAATTCCATATTTTTGCTTTCTGGCAGGGATATGAGGTCAAGTATCGACATGATATGATTAACTCCTTACGTCTTTTACCTGCAAATAAGTTTGTAATGGCTCGGCTCATAACGGGTGAAAAGTTTTAACGATACCTCCCCTTCTCAAGCAGTGTCAGCGAGCGCATCCATTCTCCTTTCGGTTCTCTCGTTGTCCCCACTACAAGCCTTTTAATATCCCCCAGCGCCTCAACCATGCCGCGCGCTTCTATTCTCTCGCCTGCCAGCGCCTGTCCTGCATAGGTGTGGGTATATGACAGCACGTAACTGATCTCAGGATGGTCTATTTTATATATCGCAGGGCTGTCGAATGAAAACCCGGCATTTGTGACAGTGGCTTCGATGGTCGCAGGTGCAATATCCACTCCTCTTGCGCATGGCACGATATCTTCCCAGTCCCTCACATACAGGAGGTCAAAATAAGTCCCGTCAACCATTCCCCTGTTCCCTTTCCTCAATTCATGGATGAGGAATTCATCAAAGGACAGTTCGGGTCTGCGCTTATTATATATCTCATGCCACATCTCCCCGCTTATCTCTGTGATGGGGTCTTTTTCCAATTTTGCCCGCGCTAAAATGTCCCGCGCTGTGAACCATGAACTTCCGTACACAATAAAATCGATATCGGATGATTCATTTTGCAGACCCGCAAGAAGCGAACCGGTTACTCCCATTTTGTCCTGCTTTACACCTGTACTCAGTGTTTTCACGATGTCCCTTACCTTCGGGTGTTCTTTCATGATAACAGGCAATTCCCTGTCAGGAGCCAGTACGTGTTTGACGCGCTCCCAGGGCACGACGTGTACATCCTTTACCCATTCGGGACGGGCAGATCTCATGAACGTGAATGCATCGTCAAAGTCGTACTTGCGATATTTTTTGTGTGCGCCTCTTGAACCATTGGGGTCAGGCACATACCTGAGAACCGAACGAACGCCGTCGTCATGGCAATAATCAGCAACTGCGAATATCCAGTCGTCATCGGTAATTATGAAATCGCGCAGCCTTGTTTTGAACATTGCTGCTTGATTGGGGCAGGTTTATTTAAACCAATTGCTTTTCTCACCTGCCCATTTTTAAAGCAGTCTTCAACCCATATTTTTTCCTGAGCCTTGACGGTATTACTATATCTGTCCTTTTGTGCTTACTCTTGATGTTTCCATGTTTTACACCGTTTTACTATGTTTTACTTCATGGATTATATACCTTATCATATCCTGATCGGTGACAACATCTTGATTTCAGGGAAGTTTTATATATTGTAAAGATATTATTCTACAGGATTAGAGGATTCTTTAATTAAAACCCAAGGATGTGTAACTGTGATGAATGATCAGGAAAAAAGCGCTCCGGTAACAGCCGGGGAGACTTATGATGTAACGATAGAAGGCATTGCCAAACAGGGCGACGGCATCGCAAAAGTCGAGGGCTTTGTCATATTTGTACCAGGGACGAAAGTCGGGGACAAGGTAAAGATAAAAGTGAATAAGGTACTGCGGAAATTCGCTTTCGCAGATAAGGTAGCATAAATAATTGATATATTTATTTTTTACCTTTCGGATCATTCTTTCTTATATCATTAAAAAAGTTCATAAGTGAATACTTTACGCGTTCAGGCGCCACATCGACTATTTCTGCTCTTTCTTCTTCGGGAAAAATATTGAATACAGAATACTTTCCCAGCTTTTTCGCAGAGGTGGATGTATAGCGCCCGTCCAGCAGCACCCTGACGCCGTAATCTGTGGGAGATCGCAACACCCTTCCGAGCGCCTGCCTGACTTTCCTGATTGTGGGGATCTCGATCGCATAATCCCAGCCGTGTCCGAACTGGGCTTGATATGCAGATTCAACTGCGCGCGTCCTGTCGTTGAGGGCAGGATAGCCCACACCAACGATAACAACGGTCCTTCCTCTCCCGTCCCTGTAATCCACGCCTTCGGTGAGCGTTCCCCACATATATGATATAAGCACGGCTTTTTTTCCAGCTTCTCCTATGTTGAAGAACTCATCCCTTATCGACTGGGCTGAAACCCCGACTTCGTCAAGGAAGACCGGGACATTGCATTGTATCCTGTTCCTGTACTGCGTGGCTTCATAAAAGCTCGGGAAAAATATCAGCACATTCCCGTCCGATTGTTCGATGATATCGTTCAGCGCTCTTGTGATGACCTCTTTTGTTTGCGGATTGTCCCTGTCTTTTGCAAAAAGGGGGGGAACTGAAACGCTTATTGTCAACCGCTTTTCCCTGGGGAATGCCAGGCCATAGGATAAATCGCATGTCTCACGGGCGATCCCCAGGGTGGCTTTTATTGTCTCAAAAGGGGCAAGCGTTGCTGACATCAGGACTCCGGCATAGACTCCATCAAATAAGGGTGAAGTAACGTTTTTCGGGATGCATGAGAAGAGTTCAAGCCGTCCGTATATCTCGCTGTTCTGTCGCCTCACGCCCATTATCGGGTAATAACTGCTGTCGTTCGAGAATTTCATGTAATCGGAAAGGAAACGTGCGGCTGCAAGGCTGCTTGAGACTTTTTTTATCGGGCTTTTTCCTTCAATGAATTGTTTTTCATAGAAAGCGTCAATAGATACTCCAAGACTGCGAATATGTTCGATAGTTTCATCGATCTTTTTTATTCCGCCCCTCTCAAGCGCCTTGAGGAACTTTGCCCTGAACATATCCATGCGTTCTTCAGGGTCAGCGATCCTGAGATCATGCCAGTCTTTACCTATCCTTTCCCGTTCTCCGAACTTTTTATCAAGGATTAGATTGTACGTTGAACTGAGGGTATCAAGAAGTACGCGCAGGAAGGTCTCTATATCCTTAGAAGCCAGTGTGTCTTGATTTGCCTCAACTTCATCAAGCGCCCTGTTTATCGTCAGTTCCGAAAGCGTCAGGGAGGAGTGTGAGCGCGCTGAAGATTCAAGATTATGCGCTTCATCAAATATCACAATAATATCCTTAAGTCCCTTTTCCATCCATCCCAGCACATTTGTGCGTATATCCTCGTCGAGAAAGTGGTTGTAATTGCATATCAAAAGGTCTGCTTCTTTCATGTACCTTTTAAGGATTTCATATCCGCAGCAGTCATTTGATAACGCCCATTCTGCAACCTCTTCAGGCGTTCTCACTCCTGAGAAAATCCATGAATGGAAATCATCATTATCGCTCCTGAGCAGCGTAAAAAGTTTGTCGCATGAGTTTTTTTGCAGGTCGTGGAGCTGTCTTTCATATTTATCAGATTCCCTGCTCAATTCTCGCTGAAGTTCTATGAGTCCGGATTCTTTCACTCTTTTTTGTTTGTCTTTAACTGACCTCATCTCATTTTTAAGATGCGTAAGGTCTTTTTCCTTTTCCAGTAATTTATAGGTATTATCCCTCAGCAGGCTGCACGTATCGTAATCCATGTTCGGTTTTGGGCACATCAGCATCTTGCCTTTCAGGACTATGACTTTGATATTGTTCTTTTTCTGTATTTCTCTGGCTTCTTCGATGAATTGTGCCATCTGCTGGTGAACGTTGGTGGCGATAACTACTGTTTTCTTTTCCTGCTTTGCGATATGAAGAGCCGGAGCAAGGGAACTTAAAGTTTTTCCTGTCCCGCACGCTCCTTCGAACAGGACGACCTGTTTCCTGATAAGCGCCCCATGGATCGCGTCCATTGCTTCAAGCTGGTTTACATAGAATGAGCTTTTTGGGAAATAAGAAAGATAGTCCCTTTTCATTGGCGGATATACATTCCAGGAATGATATAAACAGTGCGATTGTTTTCAATCGATCTCAGAGAGTTTTATAAATATGAAATTTGCACTTTAGTAGTACTTTAATAATACTTTAGTGATACTCTTGTTTATATCAATGCTACGATATAGGTTAATTGGTAAAAAATGGACATATTTAAAAAACAGTATGAAAATGTTAATGCGTTGGCTGTTGTCAGGGCTGACGACATGTCAAAGGTAAAGACAGCTCTTTGCGACCTTGTCAGATATGCACGTTTGACTTTCGCTGATAAGGCAAGAAGGCTGGAACCAGCTTTTGCTGATAATATTCTCATCCATGTAATGAAAAGTCCATTGAGAACATGCTGTGAAGCTGCGTCTATTGTTCCCCTTTCAGATGAAGCCAGCGCGGCGATCGGGAGGCTGCGGAAGATCCATCCGCCGGCTCATGTCATTATCGTAAGTCCAAGACATGAAATATTCCATGAATTGATAAATTACGTGGATATACTTCCTGAAATCGACCTGACGTTTGAACCTGAAGCATATTCCATGCCAGTACAACAGACGGCAGATGCCAGGTTTTGATTTTTCCTTCGGGTATTTTTGGGTAGTGTACTAACTTTCGTGACCTGATGTCTTTATGTGTCTCATTCGACATATCTGTCGAACAAAATCACATCCTTTTTAAACATGGACGTAAATTTACATGCCTATCAATAAAAAAGAGGGACGAGATGACATTAAAAGTAAATTTGATAACGGGAAGAACAATAAATCAGGGAGTAACTATTGAAAACAAGACCTCTTCTGATTATCAGGAAGCAACAGCCTTATGTGAATTGAATTCAAAGGAAGCCGGACAACTGGGAAAACCGGGGAGCAATATAAAAGTTAAGACCGCTCACGGCGAGGTCGTTGTAAAATTGAAAGAAAACAACGGTAACCCGGATGGGATCGCCTTCATTCCCATGGGACCGTGGGCGAACGCTGTTGTCGATCCTGATACCAAAGGCTGCGGAATGCCTGGCTTCAAGGGGATCCCGGCACAGATAGAAGCTACGAGTGAAAAGATACTTTTAATGAAAGAACTGATAGCGAGGTACAAGTAATGACAGTAATAACCGATGCCCTGTGCCCGTTCTGCGGCTGCATGTGCGATGACATAACGGTCTCTGTTGAGAACAATAAGATAACAGAAGTGAAGCATGCATGCAAGATCGGAGTTGCCAAGATAATGGGACACCACAGGATAAAAGCCCCGATGATGCGCACTGATAAGAAAAGCGAGTTCAAAGAGGTCTCATACGATGAGGCGATCGAAGCCGCGGCAAAAATACTTGCGGGATCAAAGAGACCGCTGATGTACGGCTGGGCTTCGGCTCTTTGCGAAGTCCATAAGAAAGGCATTCTTCTGGCTGAAGAATTAGGAGCGATCATTGATAATACCGCTACCGTATGCCACGGTCCGTCCACGCTTGCGGTGCATGAGAAAGGTCTGCCGTCAGCCACTCTTGGTCAGGTAAAGAACAGGGCTGATGTCGTTGTGTTCTGGGGCAGCAATCCTGTGCATGCCCATCCAAGGCACATGGGACGGTATTCTGTATTTGCAAAGGGATTTTTTAACGAGAAGGGCAGGCGCGGGCGTAAGGTCATTGTGGTCGATGTGAGAAAGACCGAAACGGCGGCTATGGCGGATGAATACATACAGGTGGAACAGGGCAGCGATTACCTTATTATTTCAGCTCTTCGGGCGATACTTGCGGGACAGGCGGCGGTAGTGCCTGATGCAGTTGGCGGCGTTTCTAAGGAGCAGCTCGTGAAACTAGTGGACACATTAAAGGCTGCAAAGTTCGGAGCGATTTTCTTCGGTATGGGGCTTACCCAGAGCATGTCAAGATATAAGAATATCGATAATGCCATCTCCCTTACAACTGAATTGAACTCGTTCACAAAATATGTAATCACTCCGATGCGCGGGCACTACAACGTGACAGGATTCGGGCAGGTTTGCGCCTGGGAGACAGGTTTCGCTACTGCGGTCGATTTTGCGCGCGGTGCGCCGTATTATAATCCGGGTGAGACTGCTGCGAATGACGTGCTTTTAAGGAAAGAGACCGATGCTGCGATGATAATAGCAGGCGACGCCGGCGCTCATTTCCCTGCTGATTCAGTGCGTCATCTTGCCAGGATACCCGTTGTGCAAATTGACCCGTACTGGAACCCAACGACTGAGGTGGCGAACGTGGTGATACCTGTTGCCATTTGCGGCGTAGAGGTGGAAGGTACGGCGTACAGAATGGACGGTGTCTCTATGAGGTACAGGAAAATGGTTGAACCCGAACATCCTACAGACATAGAAATTCTTGAAAAGATCACTGAACGGGTCAAAGAGATAAGGGGTGATTAAAATGGAGCTGCTGATAAAGAACGGATCGGTATTTGACCCGAAGAACGGGATCAAAGGCGATAAAAAAGATATATGCATCAAAGACGGGAAGATCGTTGACAGAGTGGGCAACAGTGCAAAAGTTATCGATGCCAGCGGCATGCTTGTTATGCCTGGCGGCGTGGATGCCCATTCCCATATCGCAGGTGCAAAGGTGAACGTGGGAAGGATAATGCGCCCTGAGGATACGAGATCGGGAATAAAACCCAGGACAAAACTCACAAGACCGTGCACTGGATACACAGTTCCCAATGTCTATGCAATGGGATACCGCTATGCACAGATGGGATATACAACGGTGTTCGAGGCGGCTCAGGCTATAATGAAGGCGCGCCATACTCACGAAGAACTTGAGGAGATCCCGATCATAGATAAAGGCGCTCTCACGCTTTTCGGGAGCAACTGGCCCACAATGGATTTCGTGCGGGAAAAGGACATGGACAAATTAGCGGCGTATGTCGCATGGGGTCTGCTGGCTTCCAGGGGCTTCGGGATAAAATGCGTCAACCCCGGCGGCGGTGAGATGTGGGGATTCGGCAAGAACGTAACCGGTCTTGACGATGTAGTTCCGAACTTTGATGTTACGCCAAGAGATATCATCGTTTCATTAATGAAAGCTAATGAGATGCTCAGGCTTCCACATTCAGTGCATCTTCACTGCAACAACCTCGGAAAACCGGGGAATTACAAGACCACTCTTGCGAGCATGGAGCTTGCAAAGCAGGTGAAGCCCAGCAAAGACAGGCAGGTGCTGCATGTCACTCATATTACATTCAATTGCTGGGGAGGCACCAACTGGGGAGACTTTGAATCAAAAGCAGATGAGATCGCCAATTATATTAATAACAACGAGAACATCACGACCGACATGGGTCAGCTCATCTTCGGCAGCGCCACGACCATGACGGCTGATGGTCCGGTGCAGTATGCAAATGCGAAATTACTTCACGCAAAGTGGGCAAACGGCGATGTGGAGCTTGAAGACGCATCGGGCGTAGTACCTATCTTTTACGTCAAGCAGATCTCGATACACGCTATCATGTGGGCGATGGGACTTGAGCTTGCGCTTCTCACCAAAGACCCGTACAAGGTGCTGCTCACCACAGACCACCCCAATGGCGGACCATTCGTGAATTATCCTGAGGTCATAGCGCTTCTGATGAGTAACAAGAAGAGGCAGGAAGAGATCAAGACGCTCCATGAGGCTGTCCATAAGAGGACAAAGATACCTGGAATTGACCGTGAGCTTGACTTTAACGACATAGCGATAATGACCCGTTCAGGCTCGGCAAAAGTGCTTGGGCTTCTTGATACCAAGGGGCACCTAGGCGTCGGGGCTGATGCGGATGTTTCGATATACGACCTCAAACCCGACCAGATAGACCCCTCGGTAGAACATGCAAAGGTCAAGAGCGCGTTCCAATCCGCAGCCTACACCATCAAAGGCGGTGAAATAGTAGTGAAGGACGGACAGATAACATCCACGCCAATGGGCAGGACGTTCTGGGTGGATGCGTCAGTGCCCAAGGAGCACACGGAAGCTATGATGAAGGATATAAAGAACAAATTCAAGAACTATTACTCCATCGGTCTTGCGAACTACATGGTGCAGGATGCTTACGTCACGCATCCCAGAGTCGTAAAGGCTGGAGTTATCCCTGCGGAGGTGAGATAACATGCAGACAGTGACCATTAAACCAAAAAATGATATAAAAATATCAGTAGAGGCAGAGAACATTTCACCCGATAAATTCGCGGGTAAGTCCGAGAAGGATATACAGTCCCTTGAAACATATCTGGGGAACCATAAGACCACGCTGGGGGAACTGTTCTCTATCAAGGTGGAGGGAACAGGCGCAGCTGCGGACACGAAAATAGTCATGGAAGGCAACTTTTCGCGCGTGAAGAGAATAGGAGAAGGAATGACAGCTGGCATTATCATGATAAAAGGGAACGTGGACATGCATCTTGGCGCGAAGATGAGCGGAGGCAAGATCACGTTAACTGGCAACGCAGACTCATGGGCAGGCAGGGAAATGAAAGGCGGAGAGCTTATCATCGAAGGAGATGCACGCTATTACCTGGGCGCAGGATACCGCGGTGAAACATGCGGCATGCGTGGCGGTAAGATAACAGTTATGGGAAACGCGCTTGATTTCGTTGGCGAGCACATGTGCGGCGGCGAGATAATCGTTAAAGGAAATGCCGGATTAATGCCTGGAATATCCAATAATGGAGGCAAGATCGTGATCGGCGGCAGCACGAGCAGACCCGGGAGCGAAATGGCAAAGGGCACGATAATAATCAACGGCGCCGTGGCTGAGATGATGCCTGTATATAAGGCAGAAGGCACCGAAGCGGTGGACGGAGTGACGTATAAGAAATATACGGGCGATGTTATCGTGGGAGGGAAGGGTCTGCTTTACATAAAGTAAAAAATATTTTTTTTTATTTTTTATTTAAAAATCACAGAAATTAATGAGTCTGCCTTAAACAATTTTCGAGACTTTCTAATTTCTTCTGGGTAAATGAATCCAGTTTAAGGATAATCGACCACAGAGTCGGCTATGAACGCGGTTCATAAATGAACCTGAAAAATTCCAAAAATATTACGAATAACATCGAACTTATACGAACTGAAACGAACTCCGGCAGCGTGAGTTCGTATGGAGTTCGTACGAGTTCGTTGTTTGGTCCTTCCTTTTTCATACCAGAAGATAATAAAAAGTCTCCAGCCCTTGAAACAATCGGCTGGTTTGATGTTGAGGTAATACATGAGATGAGACGAAAAATTGAAAAGAGGTGAATCTATCCCATTTTTCGCACATTCTTTTATCGTATCGATAGATAACAAGAAGCAGCTTCCGAAGAAATATCGTATCAATAATGTGCTCATTGAAGAGGTAATCATTAACGGTCGAGAAGGATTCAATCGAGAAAATTTTTAATTCGATGAAAAATGAGATTGAAATAAAACCAGTACGCGTATGGACGGACGATAGCATTTATGGAGCATTGATCATTGGGTTTATAGCTCAATTGTTCATTTCTTTGATAAGATATGAGATCAAGGAATTGAAAAATACTTCGACAAAATTCATAAAAAACAGCCTG
>JAYTKX010000083.1:0-11986 GCA_043729865.1 Methanobacteriota archaeon | reverse complement strand
TGCAAGAACCACGGCGCTTGTCGTTCCGTCCCCGGCTTTATCTTCCTGGGTGCGGGCGATCTCAACCATCATTTTTGCGGCGGGATGTTTTATGTCCATCTCCCGCAGGATCGTGGCGCCGTCATTGGTGATGACCATGTCGCCGACCGGATTCACAAGCATCTTGTCCATGCCTTTCGGGCCGAGCGTGGTCCTGACCGCGTCTGCGATAGCTTTCGCGGCTGTGATATTGTGATTGAGGGCTTCTCTGCCCTGGGTTCTTGTTTTGTCTCTGTCCAATATAATAATAGGCTGTCCGCTTAATTGTCCTGCCATAATGAATTACCTCCAGGCTTAAAGATGATTCTAAGTGTTTGTGGTTCTATAAATAATTTGCGTGACGTATGCCAGTGCGCTGGCATACGTGGTACGGTGTCAACTGGCGCAACGGTTGACGTGGACGCGCCACTCCGAAAGCTACGCTTCTCGACTTGGTACCCCACGTATGCCTGCGGGCATACGTGTATGCGCCCTCCAGAGGCGCGACTCTGGAGGTTCTCGACTCTGGATGCTCGTGACTCTGGGCGCCATTATCTGCGGTTTCTTATTTTCAAATATTTCATGATAGTCCCCTTACACCAAAATTTATATGCAGACTCGCACTTGGTCTTCAAAAGATATGCTATCGGTTTGAAGTCATATTCAGACATGGTCTCATACCTTACCTTCACGTTGTTGGATCTTATATTATATTGGCAAATCCACTCCGATTATTCTTTTTACATCGGACACCATGTCCGGATTAATTCTTACATCCAGACCATGCCCGGTTTGGTAAGGCAACACAATACCAGATTTTATTAGATATTCAAGACTGTCCTTTCCCTCACCACTCATGTGTTTGGGGAGCCCTTTCAATGGTTATATGTTTTGTCAAATTATTATTGTTGAATATTCTCATTATTACAAAAATTAGTCCACCAATATGGACAGCCCGGCAGTTAAGGCATTGCAGGAGTTCCAGTTAAGATTAGTTGATATAATTGTGGAAGAGGAAACAAAGGAAAAGAAGCGGAAATCTGAAACGACTTATCAATTACCCGAAAGCAAAACGCCTATGATTGTTGCTGAAGATTAGATTCAGTCATATTACTCCTCCACCCTCGCCACACTCATATTCTTCCGCAGCCCCATCGCCTCAGCCACAGACTCGCACTTGGTCTTCAAAAGATAAGCTATCGGCTTAAAATCATACTCTGACATGGTCTCATAGTTAGCCATGCCCTTGCTGATGATCAGTGACGCGCTTCTCATAGCCTCCACAAGCTCAGGCGGCGCCTCTTTCAGGCACACACCGATGGCATTCGACCCGGTGGTAAGCACCCTGTCCACCAATTTGTCAATGCCAAGTTCCTTGACCTCTTTCATGGTAACATCGTTGAGTATGGGCGCGCCCCTTACGACAAGTGTTATTCTGCCCCCGATCTTTTTTAGCTCCCCCAGCAGCAGGGTATCGAATATTATCTCACCGCAGTTGTCAGCAAGGAAAACCACATTTCCTGAAAGAGCTTTGATACGGTCAGTATCATCCACATCAAGCCCGCGCTTTAGCTGCATCATTATGGTCTCTTTCCCTGTCGCCTTATCAGCATCAAACCCCAGTACTCCGAAATCGAACGAGTTGCCGATTATGGACACAAGCACCGCGCGCCTGAAGGAGTCCTTTTCCGACATGAACTCCCGCGCGAACGGCAGTAGCTTCAGAGCAGCTTCATTGCTCTGCTGCTTTTTCTCCCTGTAGGGATCGATATCACCCAGCACCCTGTATGCTTCCCTGTGTATCTTCGTGGATAGATGCGTCGCAGGCGCACCGTCCACCAGGTATTTCCGCAGCACCTCGATACCCGCAAGCACTGCTTTTTTTTGCAGCGCGATATCTTTTGTGGAAAGCTCTGCCTCGAACTGGACTCTGGATAACAGGCATGGTGCGCATCTGGGGTGGGTCTTCAAGGTTTTTCTCCTAAAATTCGAATAATTGCCTTTGCTTTGTTTCTATCGTCTCTTTTTTCTCCCCCATCCATCTTAACATTTCCCCCGTTATCCCGAAATCAGACAGAATGCGCTCAACTGGTGGGAGTATCTGCTTATTGACATAATAATCCACATCAAGAGGCAGGTTTTTCTCCTTTGCGTATTCCGGGTCTTCAGCCCTTTCCACGAACATCCCCTTCCCTGCCAGGATAACAAAAGGTATCCTGTCGCCCACGTTCGCGATTATTCCGCGGCTTTTTAATTTATCCACAACTGTGATATGCGGCTGCCTGTTCTTGTAGCTCTCAGCCTTTTTTGTATACTGCCTTGTCAGTATCAGGTCGTCGAACAGGTCGCTGTCTTTACCTGACTCTATCGACCTTATGCGATTTATGGTATCCTTCACAAGTTCGACAGCTTCATCCACTTTTGCCTCCTTCAGCACAAGTTCAAGCACTCTTTCAACTGTCTTTGTGGTCAATCCGCACCAGTCCCGCCGGACTGTTTCCATGCCTTTTACCTTTATTTTTTCATTTATTCCCTGCGCCGTTTTCTCCCATAAAAGGAGAGCATACCGCTTTTTTGCAATGAATATAGCGCGCCTGGCAAATGAGTCAAAAACAAGTTCCATAGGCTTGACAAGAGAATCAGTTACGGTATTTGCAATGCTATTTCCCACAAGCTGCGCCTCTTCAAAAGTAAGCTCTTTATCAAGAAGATGAACGAAAACGCTATCCGTATCCCCGTAAACCACAGATAGACCAATGCATTTCCCGCCGCTCTTCTCATCCTTTTTAAGAGCTCTGCCGTCCTTGATGATAATTTCCTTTATATCTTCCTCAATAAGTTTCTTGGTGCGCAGGATATTCTCGCGCCCGAAGCTCGTTACTGCGCTTGCAAGGGTCAAACTGTAAAGCCGCGCCCTTGAATAGCCTGAATAGCCATAGAAACTGTTAAGAAGTATCTTGAGCGCAAGCTGCGTGGCGTCAAGCACGCGGTATTCCTCCTCGTTCGCTGTCTTCATTTTTGCGCGCGTCGCCTGCCTTCGGTCAAGGAGTTCTTCAAGTATGGATGGGACTATTCCTTTTACTACTTTCCGAGAGACAAAAACACCGCCTGTTGGCGCAACCATCACATCATCAGGTCTCTCGCCTACCACTTCTGTAGTATAGCACAGGTTGTGCGCCATCATTATTGTCGGGTAAAGCGATTTGTAGTCAAGTATCACGATATTCTCAAGCAGCCCCTTCTTTGGCGGAAGCACCTCGGCGCCAGCCAGTTCCTCGCCTTCATCATAGCGCTCATCCGACATCTCGCCAGTGGGACGTGCCGGAAGCACCCGGTCATGCTTTTTATACTCTTTCAGGATCAGGTTCTCAACCATCTGGGTCTGCCCTCCGTCAAGGATATCCTGCAGCAGTGTGCCGCTCACCCGTGCAAGAGCAATGTACTTGTCGATAAGCCGGAGCTTCAAAAGGAACGCAAGAGCAAGCTCGGAGTCGCGCCTTGAATAATCAACGAATTTTGAGAATTTCTCACCATTATCATTCCAGTATGCTTCCATCTCAAGGAAAGGTATGTCAAGTTTCTCAAGCCCCAGAAGTTCTTTTGCAGAGTTCCTGAGAGTGTACTGCTTGAGTGAGAACTCACGGCGAAGTAGCGGCAGTACATCCACTGCAATGCGCCCCATTACGCTTACCCGCGTGATGTTGCCGATCTTCCTGTAATATAGGGTTTTTCCATCCCTTCCTGCAAGTGGTTCTATCTTTGCCCCCTTCCTGTTGAGAGCCCTTATCCTGTCCACGATGTATGGAATATCAAAACTGTTGGAGTTGTAGCCAACAAGGATGTCGGGGTCGTATTCTCCGATGATGTCAAAAAACCGCCGCAGCATTGCCTCTTCGCTTCCGCAGCTCTCGATATCACCGTTCATGCTGGTCTCTTTTCCCACAAGCACGAGCGTCATTTTGCCATTGAATTCAGGCGCAAAAGCAAGACTTATAAGAACGATAGGCGAATTCTCTGCCGTCGGCATGGCGCCGTGTAAGGGGAGGCATTCGATATCGAAGGCAAGGTGCCGGAAGGGCGCATTTTTCAGGATATCCACGGGTTCCACTTTTCTTGATAATATCCTGATACTGCTCTTGATTTCGGTATCATCCGCGTTCCCTTCTGGTTCTGCTGCTGCCCATCCCATCCCTCCAAGACCGCTGTCCACCATGTACCTGTTCCTGAACAGGATATCGGTTTCATAAACATCGTCCACCATCTTTTTTAAATCGTCGCGGATCGCGGGTACGCCCTTCGGGTCGTAAAGAATAATCTTAAGCATGCTGACCGGGCTCTTGAAATACCCGACGGGCTCAAACCGAGGGACAACTTCTATTCGTTTTATATGCTCTTTGAAGCGTTCCTTTAAGATATCCGCGCTCTCAGGGGGCGCCTTTGCATAAAAATACGGTTCGAAATCCGGCACCGAGCAGCAGACACTGTTCCCGGATCCATCCCTGCCGTAGAGCCTTACAACGGGTTTCCCGTCGCTGTAAGTGTAGTCGGCGTCGAGGATCTGGAAATTCATGATGATTAGATTTGATTTAAAAGGTTTATAGGTTTCTTTATATGCATATTGTGCACAATATTAATAGTGTGAATAATTTTTGTGCATAAAATTAATTCTATGCACAGATTTTGTGCATAATATTATAAATATGAAAAGCAATCTACTTAATATATGGAAGAACGACACCGTGCTTTACTGGTAAAACAGAATCCGTGGTGGAGCGACAAAAAAGTAAAACTCCCGGATTTTGAAAGAGACCTGATCAATACTCTGGTCAGATATGTCGAATACAAACAAATACTGGCAGTGATCGGTCTGAGAAGGGTTGGTAAAACTGTTTTGATGAAGCAGTTAATGCAGAAATTGACAGCGCCAAAGAATAATCTGTGCTATATTTCTCTTGATGACATAGATTTCCAGAATTATAACATTGTGGAGGAATTAATAAACTATTTTCTGGAGTTTTCAGATAAGAACGGTATGAGGTATCTGTTCCTTGATGAAGTGCAGAAACTTCCGAACTGGGCAGACCTGCTAAAGACATATTATGATACTGAAGATAACCTGAAGATATTTGTTACAGGTTCGGCAAGCCTTGAGCTAAGTGAATTTAAAGAAACGCTTGCCGGGAGGATACTTACATTTCATATGCCAGTACTAAAATTCAGGGAATTCGCAAGATATTTCATGCCTGATGAGCCTCTGAAAAATAGAGGTATTTCGCCATTATCATCCATTATTGGATCTTCACTTTCAAAAGAAGCGTTCATGAGGGAATATGATATCGAATTCGCAGGGAAAAAAGAGAGATACAATGAATTATTTAAAAGTTATCTTTTAAAAGGCGCTTTTCCTGAATTGCTTGATATTAACGATGAAGAATTCATAAAAAAATACATAAAAGAATCAGTGATCGAAAAGACAATTGTGGATATGGCAAGGCTTGCGGATGAAGATGAAAAAATAATTTACGACCTTTTCCGTCTGCTGGCAAACAGCAACGCGCGATTATTTGAAATAACGAACTTATCGGGCATATTGAAAATAAACAGGAACCTTGTGTCAAAATATGTGAATTTGCTTGAGAAATCGTTCCTTATAAATGTGGTATATAATTTCACTTCAAGTGTGGCAAGACAGGTAAGAGCCAGCAAGAAGCAGTATTCTGCCCACAGTTCGATCGTTATCGCAACGCTTGATTATCCTTTTGATATCCTTAATACAGAGGTTGCAGGACATATAGTTGAGGCGGCGATAGCAGGGGATCTTGAAAAGATTTCCTTCTGGAGGACACCACAGAAAGACGAGGTTGATATAATATTGAAAGAGAAGGGAATTGTCCTGCCGATAGAAGTCAAATACCAGCAAAATATCACAAATTCCGATGCAGATTCTGTTTTAAAATTCTGCAAGAAATTCGGGGTCAGGAATGGATTAATGGTGACAAAAGAGCTCATGGATATGCGTAAGATCGGTGATGTTGAGATACTGTTTATTCCAGCATGGTTGTTCCTGCTGATTAATCCATGATTTGGAGTTCGAAAAGATGTTTTTCGTCGTTCAACAAAACGCAGAAGTCAATTTTTTTATAACCCGTTGGCGATTTATATTTTGCTTCAGGTTTAAATTTAACGTTCAGCTCATGCAATAATAAGATTAGTTCAGCCTTGAACCATCCCTCAACGCGAGCATCTTTATCTGCAAATACACTAAAATATTTCTCTTTCTTGAGAAAACAGTCCTGAATCTATTTAAGTATAGTTTCCATTAGACACCACTTTGATTTTCTGCCGCCTCCTCCAGCTTCTTTTGCTCCCCGTTCTCCTCTTCCTTCGCAAGCCTCGCCACACCCACCACGCGGTCGCCACCTTCCACTTTCATGATCCTGACGCCCTGGGTATTCCTGCCCTGCACCTTGATGCCGCTCACAGGCACCCGGATAATTATGCCCTTCGAGGTCGTTACCATTATCTCATCGTCCTCGTGCACTGTCCTGATATCCACCACGTTACCATTCCTGATGCTTACATCGATGGTGATAACGCCCTGCCCGCCGCGGTTCATGGAGCGGTACTCTTCGAATATGGTGCGCTTCCCGTAGCCGTTCTCAGTTACTGTGAGAAGTGTCGAGCCCTCTTCAACAACAGCCGCGCTCACTACTTCGTCCTCGCCCACAATTTTAATCCCTCTGACGCCTCCAGCGTTGCGTCCCATCCCCCTCACGTCGTTCTCATTGAAGCGGATGGCTTTCCCGTGCTTTGTGCCGATGACGGCATCCTTTGTCCCGTCGGTGAGCTTCACGGATACGAGTTTATCCCCCTCATCAAGAGAAATGGCGATGATGCCTGATTTCCTGGGATTTGAGAACTCGGTGAGCGCAGTCTTCTTGGCTGTGCCCTTCTTTGTTACCATCAGTAGGAAGTGCTTCTCGTCAAACCCGCTGACTGGCGTATAAGCGGTTATCTTCTCGCCCTGCTCTATCTGGAGCAGGTTCACTATCGCAGTCCCTCGCGCCTGCCTGCCTGCTGTAGGTATCCCATACACCTTTAGCCAGTACACTTTACCCCTGTCCGTGAAGAACAGCATGTAATCATGCGTATTCCCGATGAACAGGTCGCTCACGAAGTCCTCTTCCTTGGTCTCCATGCCAATAACTCCCTTCCCGCCGCGGTGCTGCTGCCTGTATGAGTCAACGGATATACGCTTGATGTATCCGCTGTGGCTGATCGTGATAACATCATCCTCTTTCGGTATCAGGTCTTCTGTCAACAGATCGCCTGTGCTCTCGATGATCTCAGTCCTTCTTTTATCTGCAAAGCGGCTCCTGATGTCTGCCAGTTCGGCTTTGATCATTGTCAGGATTTTCATCTCGCTGGCGAGCAGTTCCTTGAGCCATGCGATGGTCTTAAGAAGCTCACCATATTCAGCGTCTATCTTCTCGCGCTCAAGCCCTGTGAGCCGCTGCAGCTTCATGTCAAGGATAGCTTTCGCCTGCTCTTCGCTCAGGCTGAACTTCGCCACAAGACCTGCACGCGCCTCATCAGGCGTCTTTGAGGCTCGTATGAGTTTTATTACCTCATCGATATGGTCTAACGCAATTATCAAGCCCTCGAGTATGTGAGCCCGTTGCTCTGCCTTCCTGAGTTCGAACTGGGTTCGCCTTATTATGACCTGTTTCCTGTGGTTTATGTAATTGACCATCAGGTCTTTAAGCGTAAGAAGACGCGGCTGCCCGTCCACGAGCGCGAGGTTGATGACCCCGAACGAGTCCTCAAGCTGAGTATGCGAATAAAGCTGGTTCAGGACGATATTACCCTGCGCCTGCCTGGATATCTCCATGACTATGCGGATGCCGTCTTTGTCAGATTCGTCTCTCAGGTCGGTTATTCCGGCTATCTTTTTATCCCTCACAAGACCTGCAATATTTTCTATGAGCTTGGCTTTGTTCACCTGATAAGGAAGTTCCGTAACTATTATCTGCTCTTTACCCTTTATCTCCTCGATAGTAGCACGTGCGCGCATCTTTATAGAGCCCCTGCCTGTCGAAAAGGCATCGATGATCCCCTGCCGCCCGTAGATGAAACCTGCGGTTGGGAAATCAGGACCTTTTACTACCTTGAACAGATCATTAAATCCAGCATCAGGGTTGTCGATAACAAGAGTAATACCATCTATGACTTCGCCAAGGTTATGAGGCGGCATGTTTGTCGCCATACCCACGGCAATACCAGTGGAGCCGTTGATAAGCAAATTGGGGAGCTTGCATGGCATTACTGAAGGCTCTTTTAACGAATCGTCATAGTTCGGTACGAAATCAACGGTCTCCTTATCGATATCGCCGAGAATTTCTTCGGATATCTTTCCAAGCCTGACCTCGGTATATCGCATCGCTGCGGCGCTATCACCATCAATACTGCCGAAATTTCCTTGTCCATCTATCAAAGGATATCGTAAAGAGAAATCCTGTACCATCCTGACGAGGGCATCGTAAACCGCTATGTCACCGTGCGGATGATACTTACCAAGAACATCTCCCACTATCCTTGCGGATTTCTTGTAGGGCTTATCGTAGGTCATCCCCTGCTCGTTCATTGCGTAAAGGATACGGCGGTGAACCGGTTTGAGACCGTCTCTCACGTCAGGCAGCGCACGCCCAACGATGACGCTCATTGCGTAGTCTATGTAGGAGCGCTTCATTTCATCTTCAATATTGATAGGGCTGATTTTCTCAACTACAAGCTTCTGCTGTGGGTCTTTGGGTTCGGGATCGGTCATGGTATATCAGCTCAACTTCAATTTGTTTAACACGAAAATCTTGATTTTTCCGGCAATGTCAATGGCTCTACGTGCCTCTTCAATTGTAACATCATAATTTCCTTCCATTGGATATCTTACGTCCACAGCGTAACTTGATAATTCTGAGGATATCTCAAATAATCCAGAAAATTCTGGATCAATTTCCTCACACAGAGAAATAAGTTCTTCAAGCTCGTGTGTTCTTGGAATTTCTAATTTATTAAATGCGAGAAAGCCCTTAAGATATTTTTCAACTGCCTGCTGACTGTGAAAGCAGATAATATCTGCAAGTGGATCTAGCATAGATAGAATATATTTTCCAGCGATCAGGTCGTTATTACCTTTATTGAACCATTTAATTGCCAGATCTTTATAATCCATAAATGACTCTCCCTTTTCTTATTATTGATGTTATGAATGCATTTGATACATCTTTCCAATCATTGACTTCCTGCGGTGTATAAACTATAATATCTTTAGGAACTCGAAAATCACGAAGTAACTTCTTTATTCGAAATATCCTCTTATGCATCGGTTCATCTGATGGCATGATCACCAATAAATCCACATCGCTTTCTTTTTTCGGCGTTCCATAGGCGTATGATCCAAAAAGTATGATCTTTTCAGGATGGACAGCGCTAACGATGCGGTTTTTGATTTCCTGGATAATTTCATTGGTTATTTGTTGCATTATAAAACCTATATTGTATTTCTTTTGAAACGTCCCAGACTATGGGCTGCAAGAAATTCATCATTTATGTTTTCTTTCTTTATTGTATTTTTCATCAAAGGTCACCTATTAAACACTCACACGTCCAGGTTCTTAACATCCTTCGCATGCCTCTCGATGAACTCGCGCCTTGGCTCCACCTTATCTCCCATCAGTATTGTAAAAATCTCATCAGCCTTGATGGCATCCTCAAGTGTAACCTTTAGCATCGTCCTTGTTTCAGGGTTCATTGTAGTATCCCACAACTGCTGGGGGTTCATCTCACCAAGACCTTTGTAGCGCTGCAATGTGATTCCTTTTCTGCCATATTCTGACAATAAAACTGCTAATTCATATGGTGAATTAATATTTTGCTCTTTATTTGAATCCGATTCAATAATAATATATGGCGGTTTACCCATCGATTCAATTTTTAGATTAATTTCATATAATTCTTCAAATTTTTCATCAATTTGAAAACTAATTGCTTTTCCGTCAAATTCACCTTTTACTTCATATATAATAATTTCATTATTGGTGCTCTTTGGTTTAGTTTTAACTTCGGCATTAGGAATAATAGAATAGATTTGGTCAACCAAATTGCCAATTTTTGATTTGGTGGTTTCACCTCTAATAGTATTGCTCTTAATAAAAGAGTTAATCAGTTCTGCCGGTAAACCTTGCTTTTGATATTTTTCATAATAATTTTTATATTTTATTAGATGATTTAAAAAATTAGATAACTCATCTTTTGTGTATTTTTTTCCATCAGATTTCGAAAATAAAGTAATATTATCTAAAGTGGATTTGCTAAACCATTTATCTAATTCATCTTCATTGTAAACATAAGATTCAACTTTGCCTTTCTTCACCTTGAAAAGTGGAGGCTGGGCGATGTAGATATAGCCCATTTCGATGAGCTGGCGCATGTACCTGTAGAAAAGCGTCAGCAGGAGCGTCCTGATATGTGATCCGTCAACATCAGCATCTGTATTATGGCAGCATATCCCCCCCATGCCACAGATAAAGTTCTCATCCTCTTCAACAGAAAAATCATAAACCATGTTCTTTGCAGGTTCTACTTTGCGCACCGACCTTACAGGAAAGGCAGCAAGATCTCCGCTGATGGGTGTAAAAGACCTGTTAATTCCAGTCTTATTTGCAGCATTCATCTTTCGCTCAAGTTTATGCGCCAGATGATGATCCTTCCATACCGGGCTGAGCTTATCAATATCTTCCTTCGCTTTAATCGAAAGTGCGTGGACTGTATGTCGGGTAATAACAGGTTTGCCCCGGATAATCCCTGATGTTTTTCCATCTGGCTCCCGAACTGAAAGCGAAGCCAGAACGCCATGAGAAGAGAACAGATACATAAGCTGGCTCGCCAGATCCTTTGAGGATGTGACCATACTGATACCTGTTTCATCCAAAGTTCCGTCGCCCATGAAATAACCTCTCAGGAAAGCCAGCTGCATCTGCCTTTTGACATTGAACACAATGTCTGGAATGCGCTTGGTATGCGATTCAAGAGAATTAAATCCGAAAACAAAACGAAATACTGCAGAAACCACATTATTGACAACCTTCAATTCCCCCGCCCGTCCTTCTGCGCCCTGGTAATACTTGGGAGTTATTCCAAAAACCCGATGCATAGCAAATGAAATCTCATCCTTCATGCATTGGTTGCTATTGCCAATCGCAAAGCGTACACCCCCCCGCTGGCTTAGACTCCCTTCTGCCACAAAGAAACCCAGTATCGTCATCAATTCCTGATTTACAGGAATAAAGCGCGGAACACCATGATCTGCGTAATGTTCTGGTGTGAGACTTAATTTTGAACCATTGAAGCCGGATATTTCATCCTGGTGCAGCTCACTGAGTCGAATATAAGATTTCACCTGGTTTGATCCTGAGTCATTAAATTGTGTAGTCCATATATTATCGAGACGCGAGTCAACCACTTCCGCTTGTGAAAGAAGTTCTTCGCTATCTAAACCCAGCAAATCAGCGTATCTTCTGAAATGCGATTGCCTGATATCTGCCGGAATATTCACGCGCGCTTCAACCATTTGCGGCTCATCCTTATGTTCTTCACGAATGCGCATCTGATGTAATGCAGTAATGGGTTCTCCGCGGACATACAGTTCAAAATCAAGTTCTTCGCGCATGGCAAACAGTTCTGAAATCAGATCTATACTAGCCAGTGGATTGGGCTGATCAAGCGGCAATCTGATGGGAGCCACGACCATATCTCCAGGCTTAATGGCATCACCTCTCTTGAGTGTAATTTTTTTGTCTTCATAGACAAAAACGCTATGTGATGAAGTGATACGAACTTTCCTCCCATATGAAGCCTGTATCTCAAATAAATCATCCCCAATCTCGTGACGTATGATCTTCTTAATGGATTT
>JAYTKX010000082.1:0-16849 GCA_043729865.1 Methanobacteriota archaeon | reverse complement strand
CAAGCAGCATCCCGGAGAGCCACATCGCCCTGACGGATAAACCGGAAGATGGCGCAAAGAAGGTGATGCGCGCAAAGACAGGCGGGAGAGTGACGCTTGAAGAGCAGAAGGTTAAGGGTGGCGAGCCAGATCAATGTACTGTATATGAGTTACTGGTATATCACCTGGTAGAGGACGATAATGAACTCATGGAGGTCAAAAAGGACTGCGTTGGCGGCATGCGCGTGTGCGGCAACTGCAAGAAATATACTGCTGATCTTATGAGCAGGTTCCTGAAAGAGCATCAGGAAAAAAGGGAGATGGCGCGCGAGAGATTGGGGGAGTTCGGGCTTTAGGTTCATTGGACTATTAGAAAGTTCCATGCTACCAAAATTATATGAACTCAGGCAGCAGAATAATAAGTGGATGCATACATCGGAGGAATAATGGTACGATTAGAAAGACACGGAGATTCCTACGTCCTTGTCACAGGTACGTCGCAAAGGAAGGACATCGGCGTCCTTATAAGCGCCCTGTCCGAGCTTTCGAAACCCTCTCCTGACAATGCAAAGATCAGGGACGGGATTCTGTATCTTGACAACTGTGGCGGAGCGGATTTCAGGAAAGAGATCAGGACTATACTTCAAAATGCCGTGGATAACAGGGGTATGACCGTCATCGATTTATAACCGCAGGATAACATCATATTGATGCCAGAGTTGTTCCTGATACCCATAATAAGCGTATTCGACGTCCATGATGTCGCTGTAAGGGACTGGCTCAATAAACTGGATGATGATGCCCTGAGGAGCCACCTTGACTCACCTCATGGCATTGACAGGTTCCTTCCCGATAGCGCGCGCCATGCGATAAAGAGCGTGGAGGAGGTACACAATGAAGTGCTGCGACTGCTTGATACAATCGATCCGCAGGCGGTCTTTCTTGATATATCCGTGGATTTTGTCGAGCTTGAGAACATGTACAATAACAGGCTGTTATCGCCCTCTGGATTCTGGCAGGAATATTACAGGACAGGAGCCTGCGCAGAGGGATCTTCACAGACGGTTTATTGCATCTACATAAAAGGCATTATCGACAGGCTGACAAGGCTGATAGAAAATAAAGAGCAGCTGCCGCTAAATGTTGTTTTCTATGGTCTGGACATAAAGACAAGGGAAGAACTCATCCCCGTATATGAAGACGCTTTTGACAGGGACGGCGATTTCGTGCTACGGATGGCAAAAGAACTCAATGTTATCATGAACCTTCGCGAGTCACCTGAACACCTTTGGTATAGCAGCATGGCGATAAAACAGACCGCAGTCTCATACGAAGAGACCGAGAAATTCTACACCGAACTCCTGTACCGCATTAAAAGGCTGCTCAGGTTCAGGGCACGGGAGCATTTTGTAAAGAATTTGAAAGAATATGCCCTTGGATTCCTGTTAGCGTACGAGAGATTTCTTGACCATAAGATAAGGGAAGAGGCGATCAAGCTCTCAAATATCATGGAGGGATTGAATGTTCTGTCAGCGCAATCTGAACTCAGGGCTATTGTGATATTCTGCGGACCAATGCATTATTTCGCTCTTTTGAATTCCCTGAGAAAAGAAAAACGATTACAGGAGATGGGGATAATTTTGAGCGATATCGATATCATGAGGCTGCTTGACCTCATGAAGCCCTTCACGCAGAAGAACCGGATAATGCAGAGTAATTATGAGATCGCACTTGACATCACAGGGCGGAAAAAGCCGCAGATATTTGACGTCCCGGATGCCACTATTGTGCCTTCATGAGCTGTTTTTAAAAATGAACGTACACACCCGCAGCGCCTGCATATCTGTTGGCGAACGTCGCGAAAATAGACAGCGCTGCAAAGCCGAAACCAAATTTAACGGCAGATGAGAGAGCAAAGGGCGACTCCAGTTTTATGGTCTCGCTCACGGGCGTCCCATTCTTCGATCTTATTAAAGCAGCCACGGCAAACGATGTTATCACTATCTGCGGCGGCGCCATGAGAAGGAATACCCTGCCGCCCGGGTCAACTATCAGGGCTATGAGCAGGTTCCTGACAAGCATGGAAGCGTTGGACATGATAATGCCGGTGAAGCTTGATTCCACGAGTTCGCTCCTGTTCTTTGCCATCGCGGCTATGGCGCCTGTAGTGGCTTCACTGTTCACCACACCACCCAGCAGCCCCGAAAGCGGGAGCCCATATCTTGTCCCGAATTTTTTCATTGTGATAAAGCTTATGAAGCTGATGGTCGCCACTACTATCACGATCAGGAGCACCCACCTCGGATTGATGACACCCATTAACAGTTCATCCGGAGTTACAGGATACAGTATGAATACCACTGCCAGAAAACGTACTGCGCTCTGTATCTCAACATCCGTGAGTTCTGTGGCAAAAGAATGAAGCTGTCGCTTCTCTGCAAGCAGGAGCGTTATCACCACGGCTCCAGCGATGGCTATCATGTACTGGTTGTGGGTTATAAAAACCCCGAGCAGGAACGTGCAGAATAGCGCGATAGGACCTGTTATCCCCGGCTGGTTCAGCGTGACATTCTTTGCATATACATATATCGCAGAGACAAGAGCAAAAAACGCCAGCGATACAAGAAGTATCCCTGGATCGACTGCGATCGCAAGGTATGAGGAGACCATCCCCGCGATGCTTGCTATCGTGAAAGTACGGACGCCTGCTATCAGTTCAACTCCCTCGGTGCGCCTGTGCTCCCGTTCTATGCCGATAAGTATGCCAATGAGCGCAGCAAGAACTAGTTTCTGGAAGAAATCTATGTTCACGCTCATGTCGCCAAGGGTAGACGGTATCAGTTCCATGTTTTTAAATTATTGGTTTTATTTTTATAAATACTTAATGTCAGATATAGATAACTTCATACGCTTTTGAAAACTATTCAGCATAAATGATCAAGAAAAGACCTGTACTGCTTCTGATACTGGATGGATACGGCATTAGCAGGAACAAACAGGGAAATGCCATATCAGCAGCCAGCACTCCTAATATGGACAGGCTTTTTTCAACATATCCGAATTGTGAGCTTGGATCAGCAGGAGAATCGGTGGGACTTCCTGAAGGTCAGATGGGAAATTCCGAGGTCGGGCATCTCAATATCGGCGCCGGAAGGGTAGTGTACCAGGATCTCACGCGGATAACAAGATCGATAAGCGAAGGAGAATTCAATAAGAACATGGTACTTATCGATGCGATGAGGAACGTAAAAAGCAGGGGTTCATCCCTCCATCTCATGGGACTTCTCTCTGACGGTGGGGTACACAGCCATATAAGTCACCTGTATGCGCTTCTTGCGATGGCAAAGGAGCAGAGCATCGCAAAAGTATATGTGCATGCCTTCCTTGACGGCAGGGACGTTCCCCCGAAAAGCGCTCTCACCTATATCGCAGATGCGCAAATTAAGATGAAAGAACTTGGGGGCGAATTCGCCACAATATCCGGCAGGTACTATGCCATGGACAGGGATAAACGGTGGGAGAGGGTGGAAAAGGCGTATAATGCCATGACCAGAGGCGAGGGCAGAGAGGCAGAAAGCCCCATAATTGCAGTGAAAAACGCATACGAGCGCGGTGAGACAGATGAGTTCGTCTCTCCGACCGTTATCTTAAGGAATGAAAAACCCGGTTCTTTGATATATGATAATGACACCATCATTTTCTTCAACTTCCGCTCAGACCGCGCCCGCGAGATAACCAGGGCTTTCATAGATAACAAATTCAATGGTTTTGATCGAAAATCACATCCAAAAATCAATTTTGTATGCCTGACACAGTATGATGAGACATTCAATGTCACAGTTGCGTTCCCACCTGAACCGCTGAAAAACATCCTTGCAGAAGTCCTGTCACGGCATCATTTGAAGCAGCTCAGGATCGCCGAGACCGAGAAGTACGCCCATGTCACGTTCTTTTTTAACGGCGGAGTGGAGCCGCCCGTTCCGGGTGAAGACAGGATACTCATTCCCTCTCCAAAGGTTGCGACATACGACATGCAGCCTGAGATGAGCGTATTCCCTGTGACCGACGAAGTAGTGAAAGCGATAGCATCAGGAAAATATGACGTTATTATCCTCAATTATGCAAATTGTGACATGATAGGTCACACCGGAGTATTTGATGCTGCGGTGAGGGCAGTGGAAGCGATAGATACGTGCATCGGAATGGTGTATGACGCTGTCATACAATCTGGCGGACTGCTCATTATCACGGCAGACCACGGGAATGCAGAGAAGATGTGCGATGAGGCGGGAGGGATACATACAGCGCATACTTCCAATCGTGTGCCTTTTGTCATCTGCGAAAATGGCATCAGGCTCAGGGACGGTATACTGGCGGACATAGCCCCCACCATCATTGAGGCGCTGGGTATCGAAAAACCGGATGAGATGACCGGACGATCGCTGATCCTGCCGTAGCAATATATATACTTTTCAAAACATATATTAGTGCATGGATACTTCTGGCGATTTGACCATTTTCAACGGCAAACTTACCATACTTATGGCGTTCAGTCCAGGGGGAGAACTGGATAAAAACCAGTTGAATAAGCTCATCGGCTCGGATTTGATCGCTGAAAGATGGAACAAGCCAATAGAGATGGATAGATATGAAGGAGTGGCAGTAATAGTTTCAGGCAGTGAAAAAATAACCTGCAACGCGAATATATATACCGATGTTTTTATTGCAGGCGTATCCATCCTGAGGACTGAGATCGATATCAGGGACAGGATATTATTCAATGATATACTTGTGGCGCTCCATTCCAATACGATCATTGTGGAAGGGCTTGATTTCCAGTCATTTGCCGGCAAAAAGATCAGCGAGATCCGTGATAAGCTCAATCCCGGAAAAAAAGAACCGGGTTATCCTATTACAAAAAGATACAACCTTTTAAAGATAAAGGAATTTACACCTAAGCTCGACCAAAAAGGATTGAAAGACCAGTACGGTGAGATCATCACGCGCTTCCTGTCAGGTGAGACGTCAATTAGACCGCTGCACAACAAAGAAATTACCGAAAAACTTTCGAACGACCTGTCTTATTATGATGAAGACCTGTTCCTTGCATCGCCCGAAGGGGTATTTATCCTTGGATGCGATGATTATCTCAAGGAATTGCGAGAGCTGCTTGAACTGGCGATATCACTTTTACTGTTGTTCCAGATATATGACCGGAAGATAGATTCCGAGATCACAAAAGCTTTTGATGCCATAAAGAAGATGCATCTCTCAAAGATATATTTCCTGACCCAGGCTCCGCGCAACCTTGAAAAATCCCTGCTCAAGGTGAGCGAGATAGGGCTTGTCATTCTTGATGATATTGAAGATCTGATGAATCCCCATAAGATCACGCAGGACTGGTACTACCAGTCTACCTACCAGAAGATGCTGAATATACATAAAGTATGGGACTTTGAAAAAGTGGTGCAGCACAAGATAGATGCCCTGCAAAACCTCTATGCCACGGCAAGACAGCTCTCCTCTGAGCAATTGACCATGCTGCTTGAAGTGGCTATAGTGCTGCTGATATTGTGGGAAGTGATACTTCCACTTATCCCGCCGATAAGAGGATTATTTTAAACTGGTTTTTAAATATTATTCCTGAGCTTTTGGCGCAAGCACGTCCTTATTGTATCGCTCAAGATAAACGACTTCTTTGATATCCGTATTATCGATGATTTCTTTTGCGATCTGCCTCTTTGACATGAGCCATCTCTGGTTATACGTCAACTCCGGCTCTATTTCAATTGTCGCCTTCTGGTCATTTATCTCTACTGAGAAATCTTTTCCGATATACAGGCCGAGAAGTCCTCTGACCTTTCCTTCATTATCCTCGATCTTCTCTTTTATCTCGTAATCATAAGTAATGGTCTGACCTGCCAGGAACCTGTTAAAGTCCACCTGGACCATCCTGCCGATAGCCCGTATTACCACGCCGCTGCGCCCTTCAACCTGCACCGGCATCCCGATCTGAGGTTTCTGCTCGAATCTTGTTATGGGAATTGTTTCTATAAGTTCCGGGTTCCTTACGCCAAAGGCTTTTTCGGGTGGAACAGTAACGCTGCCAGTGTAACCTGTATCCTTACCTGTGAAATCCTCGTCAAGCCCCGCCACAGTGTGCCCGGCTCCAACGATAATTACGTCTCCGCCATACTTTCCTTTCTCATTGTAGATACCGTTGGCTTTGGCGATCTCTTCGTCCGTGGTGTCAAAAACGCGGTCTTCGTTCTTTCCTGTATATGAAACTCTGATAAAATCTCCGTTCTGGATAGTCATGATAATTCCTGTCTTTTTCGGCTCTTGATGTATTTAAGGTATAAAAGACTTACTTGTGAACCATAATTATAAACCCTCATAAATTATTTCTGAAAAATCTTGCACTTTCAAGCGCTGTGCATTTCGTTCCCTCAAATGTCACCACATTACCTGATATCTTCCTATCATTGATCTCAAACTCGATCGCGCTGGGTTCTGACATTCTCGGGGATGTGGGGCTTCCAGGACATGCTATAATGACATCAGACTTCTCGATCACAGGTCTGTGGATATGCCCGAAAATAAGGACCTCAGCCCCCATCTCTTTTGCCATGTACCGCGTCCCGATGGTATCCTGGATGGAAAGGGCTGCCTGGTGGATGAGCCCGATCTTTATGCCTTCGATCTCTATGACCTTCCGTTCAGGCAGCATGTTTTTCAATTCGGGTTCATCCATGTTCCCGTGGACCGCTTCAAGCCTGTTGATCGCGGAAAGCTCATCGTATGCCTTTTTTCTGACAAAATCGCCAGTATGGATTATCAGGTCTGCCTTTTTCAGCATCTCGACAAGGTCTCCGGGAAGGTGATCCCTGATCGAGCCGAATTTTATATGCGTGTCTGAGATAGCTATTATTTTCATGCGTATCCGTAATCCGTGTAATTTAATTCTTTCTTTACTTCATACAGGAACAATTTGTAAACACCGGCAGAAAAATCTATCCATTCCTTGAAATCAGTATTCAGTTTCTTCCCGATAGCATCTTCCTTTTCGTTCATACTGGGCTCACCCAGAAACGTGAGTTCATCAAGATGACTTTCAATATACCAGTAGAGTGCGGTCTCTGCAAAAGGTTTGGGGATAAGCGGGGAGATATGTGATATTTTCAGCATGAGCGCCTGTTCCAGTTCAATCTCTTCTCTGGTAATGCCGCTCTTATCTATGGCTCTGTTCAATGCTTCATCACTAATCTTTCGCTTTTCCTCTGGCGTGAACTTCCGGGCTTCGTTCCTGATATTCTCCTCATATACCTCTTTCTGGAGAAGTTCGTGCCCAAGTGTGAACCGCAACATGTTCTCGCTTGCTTCCTCAAGGTACTTCCTGTTAAGGGTTATTATCGAATACCAGGAGCCAAGATAATACCGCCTGTTAAGCGCCATCGCATAATCAAAGACTGACTGCATCCTTACGAAGATGCTCTGCGAGAATACTACGGCGTCAGTGGATAGCAAAATTATGTTCTCCGGAACTAATTTTCTTGCAGCTTCGAGCCCATAAGTATCGTAAACTGATCCCGGCTCCTCCAGATACCGCTCGCTCCGTGCGATTATTCTCTTTATTTCATGCGGCTTAAGCCGGCTCAATGAAAAAGCTATGTCTTTTGCAGCTGACTGTATCCAGAGGGTGTAATCTTCTTCGAACTCTTTTTTGGAGAGTTGTTTTTGCATGATGGGTAATCGTAATGGAGAAATAAATAGTTAGTGGATAGGTTTATTTTGAGCGCGACCTATATTCATGATTTGATATATCAGAATCTGAAATGCGGCTAATAAATTACAGAGATGAAACAATTTATTATTATCGGACATAAAGCTGTAACAGCGCCCTTTTCCTTGAACGACCTTCCGGGCGCGGCTGGACGGATGGACATACTGTGCAGGTGCGTGAACGCAGCCCTGTTTCTCTCACATGACCTCAGGAGAGATGTCAGGGTATATCTGGTGCTGAAAGGGGGGGTACATCCCATTCTTATCCGTTTTGACGGCGCGGCGGTAAGATACCTTAGTCCAGATGAGCGCAGCGCCGCATCGCTTATTAAGAAAGCGCTTGAGAAAGAGGCGCAGGGATTCTGGACCGGATCCATGTCTGGGGTAAGTATAAAAAAAGGAGACCTCGGCGACCTGCTTGATGAGTTGAATGGAAAAATAACCTACATGCGTGAGGATGGGGCTGATATCCGCGTGAAACCATTAGATGCGGGTTCTGACCTTTTATTTGTCCTGGGCGACCATCTGGGGCTCACCGATGATGAAGAGAATATCATCGTGGCGCATGAGCATGAGATAGTAAGTGTTGGTCCCCTATCGCTGCACGCCGACCACTGCATCGTTTTATTGCATAATGAGATGGACAGGGTAGAGGGTTCTGTCAAGTTGTCGGTTGGTTGAGAGGGGGGGGTTAAAATGTCGGTTGATATAAAATATCAACGGAAAGAGGAGCGAAAATTAATAATACTTTGGTTCAATTATAGATGTTTATGGAAGAGTTAAATGAGAAAATTAAAGAAATCGATGAGATTGGCCAAAAAATCATAGAAATAAGGCAGAATCCAATTTTAATATTGTACTATCCAGATGATGAAGGGACAGTTGTAGAAGATGATATTGAGGATATAGTAACTATTCAGACCTGCCCCAAATATCTCCTAAAACATTCAGTTTATTACAAAAAATTCAGTTCCGTTTTTTATTCTGCTAGATTTGGAAAAAATGGCTTTCCACTGGTAATAAAAAATCCGTGCGCATCCGTCCGATCCGTGTAATCCGTGTTCCGTTCACCAAACCGCCGACCCCTGCGCACACAAACAGGCGCATTTCTGATAATTACCTGTAAACTCTGAAGTATGTCACTTCGGATTGGATATCGACTTCGAATTCAGCAGGTTTTGTCTCTTCCCAGTGCTCGGCGAGGTCGTGTGTGTCCCAGTATTCACCAATTTCTTCATGTGTCTGTGCTTTCGATATGGAACTTTTCATTTTTGCTATTATTTCTTCTCACTCTGCACAACCTTCGCTCCCCGGTTCATCGCTACCTTACCTGTCCTCACCATCTCCTTGACCCCGAACTGGCGAAGCAGCTGCTCTATCGCATTTATCTTGCTCTCGTCGCCTGTGACCTCAACTATTAGCGATTTTACGCCCACGTCCACTATCTTTGCCCTGAAGATGTCCACTATCTGCATAACCTCAGCGCGCGTTGTCGAATCCACGCCGACCTTGATGAGCGCAAGCTCCCTGTTCACAGAATCCTCCGGAGGTATATCGCTCACCCTGATCACATCAATGAGCTTGTTAAGCTGCTTCATTACCTGCTCAAGAACTTTATCGTCCCCGCTCACGACAATTGTCATGCGGGAGGTATCCGCGTTCTCAGTCACGCCCACGGCAAGGCTTTCGATGTTGAATCCGCGCCGCGAGAACAGACCCGATACCCTTGCCAGGACGCCGGGTTTATTTTCCACAAGCACAGCAACCGTATGTTTCATTTATCTCACTCCATGTCCATTATTTCATTTATAGCAGCGCCCGCCGGGACCATGGGGGACACGTTCTCCTCGCGCTCCACAACGAAGTCAATAACCGTCGGCCGCTCCGACTTCACGGCTTCCTTGATAACATCCTTTACGTCGCTCTTCTTCTTTGCGCGCAGTCCCAGCGCGCCGTAGGCTTCAGCAAGCTTTACGAAATCCACGCTGCTCTCAATGCATGTAGCTGAAAAACGCCTGTTGAAGAACAATTCCTGCCACTGCCTTACCATTCCCAGGAAACCGTTGTTCAATACTGCCACAATGACAGGGATGTCCTCCTGCACCACAGTAGCAAGTTCCTGCGAGTTCATCTGGAAAGAACCGTCACCTGCTATGTCTATGACCGTGGATTCAGGTCTTCCCACCTTAACCCCCATAGACGCGGGGAAACCGTATCCCATGGTGCCAAGCCCTCCGCTTGATATGAAGGTGCGGGGATTCTTATAGTTAAAGAACTGGGCTGCCCACATCTGGTTCTGTCCGACCTCAGTGACTATGATAGCATCAGGGCATACCTCGCTTATCTGCTCCACAACGAACTGGGGGCGAAGGAGGTTATCCTTCTTATAAGTGAGCGGATACTCTTTTTTCCATGCGGCAATCTTTTTTGTCCACGCCTCTGTTTTGAGCTGCTCCTGTTTGACGAATTTAAGGAGTGATTTAAGTATGTTCCTGGCATCCCCGACTATGGGGACATCAACGCGGACGTTTTTTCCTATCTCGGCAGGATCGATATCGATATGGATTATCTTCGCATTGGGAGCAAAAGCCGATATCTTGCCTGTGACCCGGTCATCAAACCGCACACCAATGGCAATGATCAGGTCGGATTCCTGTATGGCGTAATTGGCGTATCTTGTGCCGTGCATGCCAAGCATCCCGAGCGAGAGCGGGTGGGCAGACGGGAAGGCACCCATGCCCATGAGGGTCGTTGTGACTGGCGCCATGATGCATTCAGCAAGCGCATGCAGTTCCTCTGTCGCATTTGAGATAATTATTCCTCCACCAACATAAAATACAGGCTTTTCGGATTTGAGAATTAGTGATGCAGCTTTCTTGATCTGCTGTTCGTTCCCTGCGTATGTCGGCTTATAACCGCGCAGTTTAACTTCCTGCGGGTATTCGAATTCAATGATCTCGACCTGTGTATCCTTGGGAATATCAATAAGCACGGGTCCGGGTCTCCCTGTCTGGGCAATGTAAAATGCTTCCTTGAATATCCTGGGTATGTCCTTTGTTTCCTGCACCAGGTAATTATGTTTGGTGATGGGGAGGGTTATCCCGGTGATGTTCGCTTCCTGAAAGGCATCATAACCAATGAGCGAACGCGGTACCTGTCCGGTTATAGCCACAATGGGGACAGAATCCATATAAGCAGTTGCAATACCTGTAACAAGGTTCGTAGCGCCGGGACCTGAAGTAGCGATGCATACGCCAGCCTTGCCTGTGGCTCTTGCATAGCCGTCCGCCGCATGCGCAGCTGCCTGTTCATGCCTTACAAGTATGTGTCTTATATCAGCGTCATAGAGTTCATCATAAAGCGGCAGCACTGCTCCTCCTGGGTAGCCGAATACGACATCGACTTTCTCCCTGTGGAGCGATTCAATAATGGCCTTTGCGCCAGACATTTTTGGCTTTGTCATTTTGATTCACCATTAACACAGATTCATGTTTTATAAATATTTCCTAACTTTTCTTCTGTTCCTGCTGTATCAGCCTGTTTATGCCTTCAAGCACAGCCTCCACAGAAGCCATGATGATATCGGTGCGTGCACCACGGGCAGTTATTGTCCTTCCGCCTTTGCTTAGTTTCACCCATACTTCCACAAGGGCATCAGTGCCTCCTGTTATCGCATCAACATGGTACTCATCAAGGTGTATGTCAGCCACTCCTGCTACGGCTTTGTTCAGCGCGTTGATGGCAGCGTCAACTGGTCCAGTTCCAACGCCCGCCTCTACAACGTGGTTGCCATTGACCATGAGCCTGATAGAAGCTGTGGGCATTACTGTATTGCCCGTGACCACGGTGAGTTCCTCAAGCTTGACCTTTGCTTCCTGGTATATCCCCAGCACGGTCTCAGCGATCGTCTGCAGGTCTGCGTCCGTGACCCGTTTGCCCTTGTCGCCCAGCTCTTTCATCCTGCCGACTATGTCGTCTATCTGCTTCTCAGTGGCAGAGATGCCAAATTCTTTCAGCGCAAGAACGACAGAGCTTCTGCCGGCATGTTTGCCAAGGACTATGCGCCGCTCCCGTCCCACCAGTTCAGGTGTGATGGGCTCATAAGTCGCTGTGTTGGCAAGGAGCCCGTGAACGTGGATGCCTGCCTCATGGGTGAAGGCATTCCCGCCAACTATGGCTTTGTTCGGAGCCACTGGGATCCCGCTTAACCTGCTCACCATGCGAGATGTAGTGTACAGCCCTTTCAGGTCGATATTCGTCTTGAGTTTGTATAATGAATATAAGACCATCACGACTTCCTCAAGCGAGGTGTTCCCCGCCCGTTCTCCGATGCCGTTTATGGTGACATGCGCTTCCTGCGCGCCAGCCCGCAGCGCAGCTACGGTATTGGCTGTTGCCATTCCGAAATCATTGTGGCAGTGCACGCTTATGGGCGCTCGCAGTTGAGACAGGTCGCTGAAGATATCATACGACCTCTCGGGAGTGAGGATGCCAACTGTATCGCAGAAGCACAGCCTGTCCGCGCCTGCATCGATGCCCGCGTTATACACGGATTTCAGGTAATCAATGTCAGCGCGAGAAGCGTCTTCGCCGCTCAGTTCCACTATTAAGCCATGAGATTTAGCATATTCTGTCATTTCGACAGCCATCTGCCGCACAGTATCGCGGTCTTTTTTCAGTTTTGCCTGGATGTGAAGATCTGAAACAGGGACTACCAGATGTATGGAATCAACATCGCAGGTAAGGGCTGCATCAATATCCTCCTTCCTGATGCGGCAGTAGGAGCATATCTCTGCATTTAATCCCTCATTCGCTATCTTCTTGATAGAAGCGCGTTCACCCTCTGATGTGATTGCAGAGCCTGCCTCAATAATATCCACTCCAAGGCTGTCAATTTTCTTTGCTATCAAAAGCTTGTTTTCTGTAGTCAGCGAAACACCGGGTGTCTGTTCGCCGTCCCTTAAAGTTGTGTCAAGTATTTTCATGCGGTCAAATAAAGCGATTCCTTCTGTTCATTTGTATCACCGGTAAGCCCTTAAGATAGGTGTGCCATTAGAAAAACTTATCTACTATCATCCGCGGCCCTTGTGGTGGTTACCAACCGGATATAATTCTCGTTGGTAGATATAAATATGTAAAAATCACTTGGTGATAAAATTATTTAAGTTGATAAAAAATTGTCTATGATAGCTTACTCTATTCAAACAATACAGTTATTCTAACACTGTTTATTCAATCACTCTTTCCCAGGACTTCTGGAAAAGGAACCTGCCCCTGACAAAATTATTTAAAGAAGCACGATAATATATTATTTAAAATAAACAGGTACGAACAGGCGATCACTTTGCTTCCGGTAGTAATAAACTCCCTAACAAAACGATTCGGTGAACTGACAGCAGTAGATAACTTAAACTTAACCATCCAGCCAGGAGAACTCTTCGGCTTCATCGGTCCAAACGGCGCAGGCAAGACAACCACCCTGCAGATGCTAAGCGGTCAGATACTCCCAACCTCAGGTACCGCGAAAGTGTTGGGCATAGATGTTGCTTCCGACCCCATTTCAGTTAAAGCAGCCATCGGCATAGTTCCTGAAATTGAATACCCCCCTTCCTTCCTTACCGTTGAAGAATATTTGCATTTTGCGGCATCTGTCAGGGGACTGCCTGAGAACGGGAACGTGGACAGGTGGATAGAATTCTTCGGGCTTGAAGAAAAGTGCGAGACCATGTGCATGAGCCTCTCCAAAGGGCAGAAGAAAAAAGTCACCCTGTCTGCGGCGCTGCTTCATGAACCCAGAATGCTCTTCATGGACGAGCCTTTCCTCGACCTTGACCCTCTAATCCAGAGGAAACTCAAAGCATGGCTTCTCGACTTCGTCAGTGGGGGCGGCACAGTGTTCCTTAGCACTCACATCCTGGAGCTTGCTGAAAAGCTCTGCACCAGAGTCGGTATCATAGATAAGGGAAAACTCGTGGCTGTGGGCAGCATGGAAGAACTTCGCAGCGGCGCGGGCGAGGACCTTGAGCATATTTTCGTGCGGCTTGTTTCGGCTTAGGAGGGGACCTTGCTCGATTTGAATATCCTGAAACTGATGTTCAAGGAAGAGTTCAGGCTTCAGGCATCTTTTTTCAACCGCTCCTATTTTCTCTTTTCATCCCTGACTATCGTCCTTTTCACATTCATAATGGGAGCGACCCTTCCCATGCTGCGGCGCGCCGTGGCGATAGATGACCTGCTGCTCGTGGCGCACTGGGTACTGCTGTTCTACGGGCTTGGCGTGGGCGGTTTTGCCATGTTCGGGGACCGCATCCTTGAGCGGCGCTTTGGCAGCGTGAGCCTCCTGCTGGCAAGCGGATACACCCTGCCCATCCGCTTCATGCGGCTGTTCTTCCTGTTCTATATCAAGGATACACTTTACTATATCTTCTTCACCATCCTGCCGATGATACTGGGACTCGCGCTGGCGTCCGTGTTCGTGCCTATCTCTTTCTCATCCCTCTTGTTCCTCTTCGTATCCCTGACCATGTCCTTCCTCATCGGGATAAGCATAAGCGTTCTGCTCTTCGCGGTACTTGCGCGCCTGGGCGCCGTCATGCTGGTAATAGCTGCTGCTGGTGGATCATATCTGTGGTTTTCAGGGATCGATGTTAAAGTGGTCGCAGCTCAACTCCCCACGCTTGTGTTCTACCATTCCCATTCTTTTTTCCTCGTGCTTGAAGTATTGATAACATCACTGGCGCTCGGAACGCTCTCCTCCTTTTTCATAAAAGAGACGCCCACCCCCCATGAGCGCAAAGCAAAAGAGGCATTCATGAGAACACTGCGTTTGACATCCCGGCTTGTATCGAAATATGGTCCAATGCTGTCCAAGGATATCATAGACCTTGTACGCAGCGGCATCATATTCCCTGTCATACTGACTTTCCTGACGCCGCTTTTGTTCTTATATGCAGTGACCTGGTTCGTCGAATCAGTAATGCTCTGGGACTTCAGTTTTTCCCTGCTTTTCTATGCAGCCATGGTAGGCTTCTTCTGTACCCTGCTCTATAGCTGGCTCTCCAACATTGACATATCAGAATGCTACAATTCCCTGCCCCTGTCCATGCCCCACGTTATCCGGACAAAATTGATACTTTTCCTGTTCTTTATATGTGTCGTGGCAGTGCCTTATCTTGTTGCAGTTGGATATCTGAAAGGAGAGATGTACCTGCTGTGGATTGGCATTTTCATAATGTTCACAGTGTCAGTATACGTGGGTTCTGTACTTGCTTATCTCACAGGATTGTTCACGAATAGCTATCTGCTTGACGCAAAGATCCTGCTTTTGTTCTCACTGGCAGTGGTTCCTGTACTGCTTGCTGAAACGCTTCTGTCATTCTATTATCCGGTTAACAGTAATACTTCAACGATTTACATCGCAGGTCTGGGACTTGTTCTGGTAGCAGCTTCGATAATATTCCTGGACAGGTTAGGCGATCGCTGGAAAGGCAAATTGTTCAGGATAGCATAATAAATTCTCCAGAAAGTCTAAATACAGGTCATGTACTTTTTATGGGTTATGTTATCCAGGAGAATTGATCACTTTGTAGAATCTGTCATCCGCGACATGACGCGCCTATCTATAAAACACGATGCCATCAACCTGGCGCAGGGATTCCCTGATTTTTCGGCGCCTGAGGAACTTAAACGCGCCGCTGCTGATGCTATCATGGGTGACTATAACCAGTACTCGATCACATGGGGCGCAAAAGACCTGCGCGAAGAGATATCTCGAAAAGCCCTAAAATACAATCATATCGAAGCTGATCCTGAAAGCGATGTCACTGTAACATGCGGCTCGACAGAAGCCATGATGGCTGCCATGCTTGCTCTGATAAATGAGGGGGAGGAGGTCGTGGTATTTGAGCCGTTCTATGAGAACTACGGTCCCGACGCAGCGGTCTCAGGCGCAGTACCAAGGTTCGTGCCTCTGAACGAGGATTGCACTATAGATGAAAATGCCCTTGCATCCGCTTTTAATAAAAAAACCCGCGCGTTTATCCTGAATACCCCGAATAACCCGTGCGGCAAAGTGTTTACAAAGGATGAACTGAAACTGATCGCAGACCTGTGCGCTGACCACGATGTTATCGCTGTGACAGATGAAATATATGAATATATCCTGTACGACGGAAAAAAACACATCAGCATCGCTTCATTTGATGAAATGACGGACAGGACTATAACTATCAGCGGATTCTCAAAGACATACAGCGTGACTGGCTGGCGCATCGGTTATGCGCTTGCGGAAAAGAGCCTGACTTCTGCTCTTCGCAAAGTGCACGATTTCCTGACCGTGGGCGCCCCGGCGCCGCTCCAGCATGCCTGCGTTACAGCATTGAGATTCCCTGATTCATATTATAAAGAGCTTGCAGGCATATATGACAGGAAGAGAAAACTGCTCTTTGATGCCTTATCAAAAGCAGGATTCAGTTGCAGCCTGCCCGAAGGAGCATATTATATACTTGCTGACATCCCTGAAGGTATCGGAATGGATGATATGACTTTTGCCAGGTACCTGGTGAGCGAGATCGGTGTGGCTGCGGTGCCAGGAAGCAGTTTCTTCAAGGGTGAAGCCGGAAAGCATAAGCTGCGTTTTACGTTCTCGAAGAAGGATGAAACTCTGATCGAGGCTGCAAGGCGGCTTGAGGGGTTACGATACAAAATATGATACAGAATTTAACCATCTTTATTTCAGGAATTACAGTGGTTTTTGGGGTTTTCGGATTATTCCTTTTCCTGAAATTCTTATCTGTCTGGAAAAGCACGGACCCGGCTCTTATCAAAGCGCGCGCATGCCGTGCAGACAGGTTCGTAATGAAGAACATTATGGTGATATTCATTGTGGGATTGTTGATCGCTTATCATAATCTGATGGAATTCATGGGGCTTGCGTATCCGGATTTTTATTTCAACTATCTCTCGGTGCGTTATCCTACCAGGCTTATTGCTGTATCAGAATTACTTGTAGCTCTGCTGCTTGTCGAGTGGTTGATGTATAAGTGGATCAATATAACCAAAAAATGAATCTTCATATGCACAGGATTTA
>JAYTKX010000081.1:0-4361 GCA_043729865.1 Methanobacteriota archaeon | reverse complement strand
TTATAATATAGGGACGGAAAAGATGATTTAAAAAGTTAACATCTTTAATTGTGAAGCTTAAAAAGTTAGAAATCTTCTAAAACGTGAGTTGGTACGAATTATTGAACCGGGCTATTGCAAGAGAGATAGGCGTAAGCGTGCAGTACATGTGGCACCATGTGATGGCTATGGGTATGAATAGCCCTGAGATTAAGGATATCTTTGAGGATATCGCGATCGAGGAAATGAAACATGCGGAGAAGATCGCAGAGCGGCTTTTCTATCTTGGCGGGACTCCCACGACCAAGCCCACGCCGATCGAGGTTGGCGGTTCTCTGGAAGATATGATAAAGGCTGACCTTAAGGCTGAAGATGAGGCTCTGGAACTTTATGCCGAGATAATCAAAGTTGCCCACAGCGAAGGGGACTCAACCACGAGGCTGCTGTTCGAAGAGATAATGACGAATGAAGAGGAGCACAAGCATACTTTTGCGATACTGCTAAAATAAAAGTGAAGTTAGTTGAAAAACGATTGGAAATGAGCAGTTCTGAGCATATTCAGGAGTATTCTGATGCCAGAAAAAAAACTCATTTTCACCTGCTGATATCCCCTTCCCCCTTCGCCCTCTGAATCTCAGCCCCAAGGCACTTCAATATCGCATCCCTCATGGCGTTCGCCTCAGGGCTCGTCCTCACCCTTGGACGCGGTAAGTCGATCTTGAAGATCTCCTTTACCGTGCCCGGTCGCGCCGACATCACCACAACGCGATCCGCGAGATACACAGCCTCGTCCACGCTATGAGTAACGAACAGCGCGCTGATATGCTCCTTCTCCCATATCCGCAACAGTTCACCCTGCATCAGGTTCCTTGTCTGCGCATCAAGCGCGCCAAACGGTTCGTCCATCAACATGAGCTTGGGGCTGTTGGCATACGCCCTCGCTATGCCCACACGCTGTTTCATGCCGCCTGAGAGTTCATGGGGATAATGGTTCTCAAATCCCTTCAATCCGACCAGGTCTATATAGTGCTGTGCAATACGTTCGCGTTCATCTTCCTTTATTCCTTTCATCTCAGGACCGAATTCGATGTTGCCCTTCACAGTACGCCACGGGAACAGGACATATTCCTGGAACACGAAACCGCACTCATTATTTACGCCTTCTATCTTTCTATCATCAAGCAATAATTCCCCCTCAGTTGGCGCATCAAGTCCCGCAGCCATTCGCAGGAGCGTCGTTTTTCCACATCCGCTCGGACCGAGCAGGCACACGAACTCCCCTTCTGCGACCTCAATGTTTACGCCAGATACCGCAAGTAATCCATTGAATTTCCTGGATACGCCTTTTAAGATCAATCTGCCCATTTTATGACCCTCTTCTGCAAAATGAGTATGCTGATATTCATAATATACCCGATGACACCAATGACTATCATCCCCGCGACCATTTCAGCATAGCGCCCCAGGTCGCCCATATTCCATATAAAGTATCCAAGACCAACGGGACTGCGGATAACCATCTCAGCTGCAACGATCGCCATCCATCCAACTCCAAACCCGATGCGAAGACCCGCGATTATGGAAGGAAAAGCCGAAGGGATGAGGACTTTTCCAATTATCTGCGCCCTCGAAGCGCCAAGCGTCCTTGCGGCATCGATAAGACGCGCGTCGGTTGACCTTACACCGTATATTGTGTTCAGGATAATTGGAAAAACAACACCGATGAACACAATGAATATCGAACCGCCCGAAACAAGGATAAATATCGCAAGTGGTATCCACGCCATCGGCGGCATGTTGCGGACTATCTCGATAATGGGATTCAGGATATTGTGTATGAGACGCGAATAACCTATCCCGATACCAACAGGAACGCCTATGATAAAAGCGATCGCCCCACCCTGAATAACCCGCACCAGGCTTGCTTCCACATGGTCGATGATGCCGTACGTAAGCCCTGGACCGTATGCCCGGGTGAACATCGAACCCACAAGCGCATACCAGGTTTCAAGGGGTGTGGGAACATCCTTCAGCCTCATGAAAGGGACATTGAATATCTGTTCCCTTGCGAGTATTATAAGGACATGCCAGATAATTATAAAACCTATGAGAGAAAGGACATTTATTAACAACCCATTTCTCTCTTTATCGTTTTTCATCAATAACTTACCTTGACACCTGCCTTTTCCGCAGCCATCAGGAAAAGCACATGCTGGATCGTGCCCGGTCCAGGGAACCCAACTGTCTTACCCTTAAGGTCAGCAAGAGATGTAATATTGTTCGCCACAACGATCACAGATCCCTCATTGTTCATTCCTGAGATAACGCCCACGCGCGCATCATCTATGGTAAAATCATTGCTGTTGATCCTGTGAATTATTACCGGAGGGATGCCCAGGCTGCCGATATCCACGGCATTGGTCTTGAACCCTTTCTGCATCTCGAAAGCGCCGTTCTGGAACGGGGTGCCTTCGGACTGTGTGATATTTATCCCGACATCCCTGAACCAGCCTTTCTGCCACCCTACATAGAACGGAAGTTCATGAACGTCATTAACAAGATAACCATAGCGGACTGTCGCAGGTTCTTTCAGCGCCAGGCTTTTAAGGTCTTTCTCCCTGTATTGCAGCGCCCAATTAACATATCTGTTCGTAATAAGATTGTTCGCATAATCTGAGGCATTGACATACCCGGACTGGTTCCATTTTTCACTATCAAAAATATTGAAGTCCATTATCTTGGATATGAAGGTTTCAGTTCCCGGAATATTGGGAGAATAAACGAATTCCACGTCCTTCAGGCTCAGTTCCGCTGCTTCGCGATCTGTCATCCCGCCAAAAACCATTGAATAATTTATAAGATCGTCATGGTCAGGTGAGCCGCTCTGCTTTGCATTATTGATGTATTCCACTGACTTTAACTGCACAAGGGCCATGCGGTTCAATATATCATCTGCGTTCTCTGTCTTTTTATACCAGTCATAATCGTATGCAACAACGCAACAGGGATGTTCATCCCAGATGTCGCCTGAATAAAGCAGCGGCTTTCCATAGCCTTTAGTGATCGCTATGGCGGGGTAAGGCTCCCAGCCTATGAACCCGGCGATCTCGCCAGTACCAAGTCTCTGTATCATATCCTGCCCGCCCATTTTTACAAGATTGATGGGCTGGTCAGGTGTCTTTTTCTCTTCAACGCATCCGGCTATGAGAGCCATTACGATAACAAGTAAAAGGATTTTCGTGGGTGTTTTCATGATTTCCCCTTCTTCAAGGTAATTATGATTCTTTTCACGATTGACGTATTTAACAGTTTCCTTATCTATATCCATGATGACCCAAATGTATTAATGACATGTGAAATATATACGATCGTGATAAGAGTCGTGATAAGAGAATAGTTATGACAGCAGATGAATTGACAAAAGCGGCAATTGATTCCGATGAAGCTTTCATCAGGGAATTCTCACGGATAATCAAAGAAGAATTACGCATGACAGCAGTTGAATTCAGCGAAAAGTCAGGGATACCCCAGAGCACTATCTACAAGTTATTATCAGGACACCGCGAGCCCAATATCAAGACTTTAAGGCAGATCATACGGGCGCTGCGAAAGCTGGAGGGAACTGAAAAACCAGATTTCATCGCCGTGATAGCGGCGCGCCCTGTCCTTGACTATATCACAGAGAAGAAGTTGAAAGTACACGGTCGCCTGATAACGGTCAGGGAATACTCCGCAACATCCATGGAAGATGCCATAGTCGCAGCCATCAGGGCTGAAAGGGACGGCGCAAAAGCGCTCGTATGCGCCCCTATTGTGAGCCCCACTGTTGAAAAGGTGCTTCGCATCCCGGTCACGACCATCATGCCAAGGGACAGCCTTATCGCTGCCATCGAATTAGCCGCAAAGAAAATGGGATGATCACTTAACGTTCTTTATCAGTTTCATCATTTTCCTGGATTCTTCCTCTGCGTTGATCTTTATTGCCACTGGCTTTCCGGAGCCTGGCGTTATAATGATATCCTCTGCCGGAAGGATGCCAAAGACGAGGATATTGGAACCCGAATCAGGCCATGTAGTGATCATTCCCCTGATCTTTATTGAACCGCCTTCAAAATCGATCAAACCCTCATACGTTTTCACTTCAGCTTCTTTACCGTTGGAAAGCGGGGTTTTTTTGGAACCCGTTTCATGAAAATCCCGGATATTGTTCTGTGATGCTATCTGCTCAAGCTGGGACGTTGTTATTTTGTTCATGATTTCGGATGGAAGTGAGATGCCTGCCGGAAGCACGAGGCGGACCGTCACAAGCTGGGATGTGAACTGTGAAGCTCCCGATGCCTGTCCGGGTGTAAGGTCGGTCAATTTCTGTACCTGGTTTGAAA
>JAYTKX010000080.1:0-4627 GCA_043729865.1 Methanobacteriota archaeon | reverse complement strand
ACTTTATACAGACGCTAAAAGATTTAACCTGTATACACGAGCAGTCAGGGGCGACAGGATAGGATTTCAAACATATCATACCGAAGGTCTGCAGACAGTTAATATAACAAGAGGCAATTATACAAGATCACTCAATGTGGCAGCGGTTAAGGATTGGCATTACATTGACCTTCCGCCCAGCAGCGAGATATACAGGATAGAAATCCCGAAAGGAGATATCATAATAAATGCCAATAACTACTTCTCCTTCTCAGAGGAATCATTCTTCAGCCCCTCTACTGCCAGTATATTCCCTCTCCAGAACAACATGGAGTGGCTTACGAAAAATAAAGTGGATTACGTGGTCATACCCAAACAGCAGGTGACCAGGGACGGCAACTGGACTATCGCCAGCGCCCGGTTCGATCTGTCGGGAGCCTATATTGAGAACAATGCACTGAATTTCGTTATCAGCGCGCCTCATCTTAAAGATTATAATTATTCAATACCATTGGACTGGATAAAGATCTACATGGAGAAATAGCATGTTATTCAGGATCGCATTGATACTGGCACTGCTGTTCACGGGGATAGCCGCGGCAGAGGAGATCCGGTCCCCCGTCTGTCCCGTGAGTTTCGGTAATCTGCCCTGTATCCTGAACGGCGCAAACTCCCAGGGGCTTCTAAGTGATTATGAGATGATCTATCTTGATGTTTCAAATGGCTATTACCTGGGTGATGATAACTTTTATTATGCCGGTATAAATTACAGAAATAGTGAGATAGACTTATTTTCTAAGCGATATAATATTGTTAGTATAAATTCAATGGATGCAATATTAACAAATGACATTTATAAGAACGAAAATAATTTACAGCTCTATAAAGGAAAAGAACTGATATTAAAAGATGGCTATAGTCTTGAGCTGTCTGATATTGGAGAAAGGAGCGCCCGTTTTTCCTTGAAAAAGAACAATGCAGTACTGGAATCAACCATAATGAATATTAACGGGATTTTTTCCTATAAGATTAACGTGAACGGAAAGGAGGTCGAGGTATTCCGTACAAAGCTCATGGGGACATTCGGGAACATGACCATCATAAAAGATACTTATTTGAGGGACATTAAAATCGTAAAAAACGGGGAACTCTTTGGAGATCATGAAATAAAACTGAAAGATATAGATGGGGATGGTGATCTCGATATTGTCTATTCGCTCAAAAACAAAAAGTTCAATCTTCCCGACAATGGAACGATTACGATACTGGATAAATTCCTGTCTTTGCGGACATATCCTGCGTATGTTCCGTTCTACGAGTCACTTGAAGATCTCAATCTCGTAGGAGAGGACAATAAATTCAGGATTTTTTCCCTGAACGGCAACCTCACAATGCCGGTTCCTTCTTTCCTGAACTCTCCTCCTGAGGGCGCTATAATAGCTTCTGCAGTGCCTGCGGGCATAAACACAGGGGCAATCGTGGTATATAAAAATTCAAATTCGAGCATAAATGAGCTCAGGGGAGACCATACGTTCTATATTTACACCAGAGGAAACCTCAGGTTGACAGTGAAAAAACAGGACATGAACTGGTACATCGGCTCGGATGCGCTTTTAATAAAACTTTATTCCTCAACTAATTTAATAAAAAGTATAACAATTCCTGATGACGGAAATACAGTGAACAATTCCATGCGTGGAGCTGTTCAGGATGGCACTCTCGAAGCATCTGTACCTGAGGGCGTTTATAAAGTCACTATGACCGGGGGAAGTGGGGCAGATGTTCTTATACGGAGCATTGAACTCAACAGCGGCAACATTGTAGTTCAGAATCCTTACCTTGCAGGCTGGTTTTACACGGGTGGGTCAGGGTCCACACTCTACACAAGGGCAGTCAAGGGTGACAGGCTTGGGTTTTTAACATACCATACCCCAAGTCTGCAGACAGTGAACGTAGTCGGCAGCAGTTTCACTAAATCTATTGATATTACTGCTGTTAGTGTATGGTATTACATCGACCTGCCGCCCAGTAACGAACTCTATCGGATAGAGGTTCCGATAGGTGATGTAATAATTAACGCCAATAGTTATTTCTCCTTCTCGGAAGACTCCTACTTCAGCACAGCATCTGCTAAAGTGCTGCCACTGCAGAACAGGATGGAATGGCTTGAACAGAATAAGGTGGATTATGTAATCGTTCCTTCATCCAGTCCTGTTACAGGCATATATCTTTTTAAACCCATAACTGCGAAAGTATTCAATGTCCGCTCTCCGAAAAGCCCGTGGGTTGATTATAGCATAGACACATGGTCGGCGCCCAATGTTTTCAATTTCGATCCTGATAAGGACGATACATGGGAATATTTGACTATCAATAACAGCGGAGGCAATAATATTAACAGGGAACGCATCAGATATACTTCGATTCAGACCGGGGGGAAATTAGGATTCCGCGGGAAATTATACAGAGTTCTGGATGAAACTTATTCTGAAATCGTTATGTCAGGAAGGTTAGCAGACATCGACAGCAAGACATTATTCCTTAACAGAGAATGGCAGGTTGGAGGAATATATACGTTATCTCTAAAGGATGTCAGCAGCGATGGAAAATATGCCATCATGGAACTCAGTCGTTCTGGCAATCCCGTGAGCAGGCAGATTATCCCGACTGGCGGCAAAATGTTCTATAATGGCTCCTTCAAGGGGAAAAATGTCACGCTTTTTCAAAGCGAGCTCAAAGAGATCTTTCAGGAGACTTCCACCAGTTTTGTAAGGATTTCAGATGTGGAGCTTTACGACGAGAATATTATTACAATAAAGAGCGGGGCATCTGAAAACGAAACAACCGATATTTCTGATTTTAACGAAGATGGGTATTTAGATGTTTCACTCACACCTAAAAACAATCTATTGATCGAAAAAAATGCCAGGAATACATTATTCAACTCTTATCTTGATTTTGTTGTGGGAGATGATGGGAAGACGTTTTATCTGGAACGGAAGATCAGTCTGCCTTCCGCATTAGTCAATAGTTCAAATATTGATAAGGAAATCCAGTACATTCTTGCCCCTTTCTTCCCTGCCTATAATATGACGCTCACTTTTTCTGATTTCAATGTAACATCTGTTGTTGTCAATGCTAAAAGACCTATTTCTCAAATTGGTGTGAATCTAAAAGAACTTAAGAACAGACCTGATGATATAATAATAAAACCAGAGGGGGCAGTCTACAAGTATTTCTCACTGTCTCTGGATACAGAGAATTTGAAAAATGCAACTCTTCATTTCAGAGTGAAAAAGTCCTGGATGGACAGCAATAGCGCAGACAATGCCTCAATTGCCCTGTTCGAATTCAACGATGGAGTATGGGATATCCTTCCAACATATGGGGAAGGTAATAATGACATGTATGCATATTATCAAGCCAATATCGAGGTTTTTTCGACCATCTTTGCTATCGCTGCAAGCACTGAATCTTCACAGGTCTTACAATCATGGCTTCAGCCTGAATCTGATGCAGAAAAGAAGAACCTGTTAGAAGATTATGAACGAACAGATCAGATAGTAAAGCAGTCAGAGCGTGTCGATAAAAGCGGAATGAATAGTAATTATGATCTCATTTATTTGATTCTCCTCATTCCTGCCGCATTGATTGGCTATCTTGTTTATAAAAAATCAGACCTAATAAAAAATACCAGGGTATTTCTGATTCTATCAAAAATCAGCTCAGAATTATTTAATTCGCTGCTTATTACATTTTTACTATTGTTACTCATAGAGAATATATGGGAGAATAGTGTATCAGAACATATCAACCTGAATTATTTGATGTTAATTGTGCTGATTTTTGGTATAATTTCGATATATAGCAGCAGCGCTGCAGGAAACATGAACACTGGCGGCAGGGCTACAAGAAAAGAATATTTTATCATAGTCTGTATAGGAATAGCAGGAATGATGATTATCTGGTCTAAAATAAAATACATGGGTTTTATATCGTATCCTATCTCTATTATAAGTGGGATTTTAATAGTGCTTTTATCAATTCTTATGCTCGAGGAAAATGATATAAGAGACAGTGTACAGGAGGAATAATGGAAGTGTTTCAAATACTGCAGGTAATTCTCGGTTCGATTTTTGTTCTATTTATTCCAGGATTTGCCTGGACCTTCGTCTTCTTCGGAAATAATGAGATTGATGTGATCGAGCGTATTGCTCTCTCCTTCGGGTTGTCTATAGCATTGGTCCCCTTAATTGTTTTTTATCTGAATTACCTTCTTGGAGTTAAGATCACATTTATTAATTCTACCTTGGCAATCCTTTTTTTGTCATTAATTCCTTGCGCTCTCTATTTTGCAAAGAAGCGAGGAATGGTACCGCATAATTTGGCTGATTTGAGCAAGTTCTGGAAATCCTGAGAACATAGAAATAATCCTGAACATTAGTGTTTAGGCTGAAAAAAGGGACGAATCCCTCCGCAGAATCTCTCCCTACTCTATACTCAGCACTCCCCCGTAAAATTCCTCGCGAACACACAAATTATCGAAGCCTATATCTGGATATCGATTCTAACGCTTTTCGTAAGCAGGAGAATATATTCGTTAGTTCGGAAGTATAATCCAAAAGAAATTAGTTCTCGTTTTACACAA